>SVFJ01000106.1 GCA_015056925.1 Lachnospiraceae bacterium
TAAGGGAGCGTTAAGAGATGGAGAATACATATAATTTTAAAGAGGTTATGAATAAGCCTGAACGACTTGCACCGGGACACAGAATGTGTGCAGGTTGTGGCGGTACAATCGCAGTTAGAACAGTATTACGTGCATTGCATGAAGGGGATAAGGCTGTTATCGGTAATGCAACAGGATGTCTTGAGGTTTCTTCCTTCATGTATCCATATACAGCATATGAAGACAGCTATATTCACAATGCATTTGAGAACGCAGGTGCAACGCTTTCAGGTGTTGAGACTGCATACAGAGTATTAAAGAAGAAGGGCAAGATTAAGGACGACTATAAGTTCATTACTTTTGGTGGTGACGGTGGTACTTATGATATCGGATTCCAGTCTTTATCAGGTGCTATGGAGCGTGGTCATGATATGGTATATGTTTGCTATGACAATGGCGCATATATGAATACAGGTACACAGCGTTCATCAGCAACACCTCACTATGCAGATACGACAACAACTCCTGCAGGTAAGGTATCTAACGGTAAGGTGCAGGTAAGAAAAGACCTTGCTGCAATTATCGCAGAGCATCATGTGCCATATGTAGGTCAGAGTACTTATATCGGTAATTTTAAGGATTTATATACTAAGGCAGAGAAAGCTATTTATACACCGGGTGCTGCATTCTTAAACGTGATGTCTCCATGTCCAAGAGGATGGGGCTATGATGCATCAGAGCTTATGACTATTTGTAAGCTGGCAGTTGAGACTTGCTACTGGCCATTGTTTGAAGTAATTGAAGGTAAGTGGGTATTAAGCTATGCGCCTAAGAATAAGCTTCCAATCGAGGATTTCCTTCGTCCGCAGAGACGCTTTAAGCATCTCTTTAAGCCGGGCAACGAAGAACTGTTAGTACAGTTCCAGGCAGAGATTGATAAGAGATGGGAAGAACTTCGTAATAGATGTGAGTAATAAAGCGGGGTAACGTTTGATAACGTTACCCCGTTTGTGTTATAAGCTATTTTCCTGTAATTGAGCATTCATTTCATATGCAACAGCTGCTGCATCTATCTCAGCCTGTTTCTTTCGTTTGTCCTCTTCAGCTTCGCGCACGAGACGCTCGTAGATATGTTTCGCCTCTTCGATGACCGCCTTGTCTTTCTCGGATAAAATTGCCGGTGTTATTGTGTTAGCTACAATGTTATCGATAGAATTCTGAGAGCTTGAGAGCTTTAGAATTTCCTCTAGGGTATAGGTATCTTCCTCATCAAGAGGTTCCTGACCATAGCGGCCTGAGAAGGATTTGGTAGTTTCGTTGTAGGTGTCATCAACAATAATCGGTTCTTCAGAAGACTGAACAGCTTCTGTTTCGGGTGTGATGTCTTCAGGTGCTTCAGATATCGGTTCTGAGGCTTCGGCAGCTTCCATTTCTTCTTTTGCCAATGCCTGTTTCTCTTCTTCCTTGGTAGGCCAGATTCTTCTGGCAATCGGATTATAGATAACAAACCACCATTTGATAATATTTCGATAGAATTTCTTAAAAAAATACGCAATTTGCGGATTAGACATTCTTGTCACCAACCTTTGCTTTTCTTCCTCTTTTTATGATATCATATTTAAATTTGAAAAAACAGATAAAAATAAATAAAATAGAAAAATAACTGAAAATAAACAAACTATGTAAAGTGTTAAAAAAATATAAAGTCCATTGACATTATAAAACATAGTGTTATAGTGGTAATAGAACAGATAAAACAAGAGGTATATTTTATCGGAAGAACTCTATACTAATAGAGAGTGTGAGGGCAGTGTGAAAATAAATTTTCACACATAAACATAGTTTGTGTTGCAGCTATTGTGGCATGACACAAAGCTTGCAGGAATTGGAAAGGCAGGGAAGAATATGAATATTCAGAAGTTTACACAGAAGTCGATAGAAGCTGTGAATCAGTGTGAGAAGCTGGCATATGAATATGGGAATCAGGAGCTTGAACAGGAGCATTTGCTTTATGCGCTGCTGACCATAGAGGATAGTCTGATTATAAAGCTGATTGAGAAGATGGAGATAAACACAGAGCATTTCAGTAATCGTGTACGCACTGCTTTGGAGAAACGTGTTAAGGTGCAGGGAGGACAGCTTTATGTGGGACAGTATCTGAATAAGGTGTTAATCTCAGCAGAGGATGAAGCAAAACGCATGGGTGATGAGTATGTTTCGGTAGAGCATTTATTTTTGTCTATGCTGAATCATCCGAATAAAGAGCTCAAGGAAATCTTCAGAGAGTATGGGATTACAAAGGAGCGCTTTCTTCAGGCATTGTCAGAGGTAAGAGGAAATCAGCGTGTAACCAGTGATAATCCGGAGGCAACCTATGATACCTTAGAGAAATATGGTCAGGATTTGGTGGAGAAGGCAAGGAGACAGAAGCTGGACCCGGTGATTGGCAGAGATAATGAGATTCGTAATATTGTTCGTATTCTTTCGAGAAAGACCAAGAATAATCCTGTGCTGATAGGTGAACCCGGTGTTGGTAAGACTGCGGTTGTGGAAGGTCTGGCACAGCGTATTGTCAGAGGTGATGTACCGCAGGGCTTACAGGATAAGAAGATTTTTGCACTGGATATGGGGGCACTTGTGGCAGGTGCTAAGTACAGAGGTGAGTTTGAGGAGCGTCTTAAGGCAGTGCTGGAGGATGTGAAGAACAGCAATGGACAGATTATTTTGTTTATTGATGAACTCCATACGATAGTTGGTGCCGGTAAGACGGATGGTGCATTGGATGCAGGTAATATGTTAAAGCCAATGCTGGCAAGAGGAGAGCTTCACTGTATAGGTGCTACTACCTTGGATGAGTACAGACAGTATATTGAGAAAGACCCGGCATTGGAGAGACGTTTTCAGCCGGTACAGGTGGAGGAGCCTACGGTAGAGGATACGATAAGTATTCTGAGAGGCTTAAAGGAGCGCTATGAGGTATTTCACGGTGTAAAGATTATGGATAATGCTTTAGTAAGTGCCGCAACACTTTCTAATCGTTATATTTCAGACCGTTTTCTGCCGGATAAAGCGATTGATTTGGTAGATGAGGCTTGTGCCATGATTAAGACTGAGCTGGATTCTATGCCGGCAGAGCTGGATGAATTGCAGCGCAGGATGATGCAGATGGAGATTGAGGAGGCGGCTCTTAAGAAGGAAGAGGACCGTATTAGTAAGGAGCGTCTGGCAAATCTTCAGAAGGAGCTTGCGGAGTTGAAGGCTGATTTCAATAATCGTAAGGCGCAGTGGGATAATGAAAAGGCTTCTGTTGAGAAGCTTTCAAAGCTGCGAGAAGAGATTGAGGAGGTTAATGCACAGATACAGATAGCGCAAAGAGAGGGAAATCTGGAGAAGGCAGCAGAGCTAAGCTATGGTACGCTTCCGACTATGAAGCGTCAGCTCGAGATTGAAGAAGAGAAGGTGAAAGAGAAGGAAATGACCTTGGTACATGAGAGTGTATCTGAGGAAGAGATTGCAAGGATTGTTTCTCGTTGGACAGGTATCCCGGTTGCAAAGCTGAATGAAAGCGAGAGAAATAAGACACTTCATCTGGACGAGGAGCTTCATAGAAGAGTTGTTGGTCAGGATGAGGGAGTGACTAAGGTGACGGAGGCAATTATCCGTTCCAAGGCGGGAATTAAGGACCCGACCAAGCCGATTGGTTCATTCTTATTTCTTGGTCCTACAGGCGTTGGTAAAACGGAGCTTGCTAAGGCACTGGCAGCAGCTTTGTTTGATGACGAGAGTAATATGGTGCGAATCGATATGAGTGAGTATATGGAGAAGTACTCGGTATCCAGATTGATTGGAGCACCTCCCGGATATGTGGGATATGATGAGGGAGGACAGCTGACAGAGGCAGTTCGTAGAAAGCCTTACTGCGTTGTGCTGTTTGATGAGGTTGAGAAGGCACATCCTGACGTATTTAATGTGCTTTTACAGGTGTTGGATGACGGACGTATTACGGATTCACAGGGAAGGACAGTTGACTTTAAGAATACTATCTTAATCATGACATCGAATATCGGAGCACATTATCTGTTAGAGGGAATTGATGAGACGGGCGAGATTTCCGAGCAGGCGCAAAGTCTTGTTATGAACGATTTGAGAGCACATTTCAGACCGGAGTTTTTGAATCGTTTGGATGAAACGATTCTGTTCAAGCCATTGACCAAGGATAATATTGGCGGAATTATTCATCTGATTATTCGGGATTTGAATAAGCGTTTGGCAGATAAGGAGCTTACGATTGCGTTAACTGATGAAGCGGAGCGCTTTATTGTGGAGAATGGCTACGACCCTGTATATGGAGCACGTCCGCTGAAGCGTTATATTCAGAAATATGTAGAGACACTGGCTGCGAAGCTGATTCTTGCTGATGCAGTGGCGGCAGGAGATACGATATTGATTACGGTGAAGGATGGTGCATTGACAGCAGAAGCAAGTCATTAACATAATACTGGAAAAAAGCTTCAGGGGGGAGTATACTAAGAAGGTACTATATGCATTGAGGAGAATCCAATGAAGCGTTTTCGATATAAGAGTATTATGTTTGCCCTTGTGGCAATGTGTTTATTAGGTATGACAGCCTGTGGTAAGGACGGCGGCGAGACGAAGATTGTTCTTACCACAGGTTTTAAGAAGGATGAGGTATTTCGAATAGAGAAGATATCCTGCATGAAGCCGGAGATGATGATTTATCTTTTGAATGTGAAGAATCAGTATGAGGAGACCTTTGGCAGTGAACTGTGGGAGCGTTCTTATGGTGAGCAGAGTATTGCAGATAATATCAAGGAGAATGTACTTGCGCAGATTACCAAGGTGAAGACGATGAATCTGCTGGCAAAGGAATATTCAGTGAGTTTGACAGAAGAAGAACTGGCAAATACAAAGAAAGCAGCGGAAGTATATTATCAGTCATTGACAGAGGCTGAGGTAGAGGCACTTGGTGTGGATAGCGAGCTTTTAGAGGAGATGTATAGTGAGTATGCATTGGCAAATAAGGTGTATAATTATCTGATTGCGGATATTAATCCTGAGATAAGCGATGATGAGGCAAGAACGATTACGATACAGCATATTTTGGTGAAAACCTATTCTATGAATCCTCAAGGAGAGTATGAGGCTTATTCGGCAGCAGATAAGGCAGATGCGTATGCAAGGATTCAAGAGGCTTATGAGCGTGCAGTGGCAGGTGAGGAGTTTGCTCTGTTGATGGCAGAATATAGTGATGACGAGACGACGGAGTATTCGTTTGGGAAGGGGACTTCTGAGGCGCAGTTTGAGACAGTTGCGTTTAATCTTTCTACAGGAGAGATTAGCAGGATTGTAGAGTCATCCTCCGGTTACCATATTATTAAGTGTATCAGTACCTTTGATAAGGAAGAGACAGACCGCAATAAGCTTAAGATTATAGAGCAGAGGCGTAAGGAAGTATTTAATGAAGAATATATGAAATTTACGCAGAGTCTGACAGGGAATATTAATCAGGAGCTATGGGATTCCATAAGCTTTTTGGAGTATGATGAGGTTCATACAGGCAGCTTCTTTGAAATCTATCAGAAGTATTGCTCGTTATAAATTATAAGACTAGAAAGGATGTTATTTATGACACAGAAGCATGGAAATTTATCCATCAACAGCGAAAATATTTTTCCGATTATTAAGAAATGGTTATATTCAGACCATGATATTTTTTACAGGGAGTTAATCTCTAACGGTTGTGATGCTATTACAAAGCTCAAAAAGCTTGAGATGATGGGCGAGTATGATGCTCCGGCAGATTGGAAGGCAGAGATTAAAGTGATTGTGAATCCACAGAATAAGACTTTAAAGTTTATTGATACAGGTCTTGGTATGACTGCAGATGAGGTGGAGGAGTACATTAATCAGATTGCATTTTCGGGTGCGACAGATTTTATTGAGAAGTACAAGGATAAGACCAATGACGACCAGATTATCGGTCATTTCGGTTTGGGCTTTTATTCAGCATTTATGGTAGCTGACGAGGTACATATTGATACACTTTCTTATCAGAAGGATGCTAAGCCGGTGCATTGGGAGTGCGATGGCGGCACAGAGTATGATATGCAGGAGGGTGAGAAGACTACAGTTGGTACAGAGATTACCCTTTTCATGAATGAGGATTGTCTTGAGTTCTGTAATGAGTATAAGGCAAGAGAGGTAGTGAAGAAGTATTGTTCCTTCATGCCTTACGAGATTTATTTGGAGAATGCAAACGAGGTAAAAGAGGTTAAGGAGGGGGAGGAGCCTGAGGTACCAAAGCCAATTAATGAGACAAAGCCTCTTTGGACAAAGCATCCGAATGAGTGTACCAAGGAAGAGTATATTGAGTTCTACCGCAAGGTGTTCCAGGATTATAAGGAACCATTGTTCTGGATTCATTTGAATATGGATTATCCGTTCAATTTGAAGGGTATTTTATACTTCCCTAAGATTAATATGGAGTATGAGTCTATTGAGGGAACCATTAAGTTATATAACAATCAGGTATTTATCGCTGATAATATCAAGGAAGTTATCCCGGAGTTTCTTTTATTGTTAAAAGGTGTGATTGACTGTCCTGATTTACCGCTGAATGTATCAAGAAGTGCATTACAGAATGATGGATTTGTAACAAAGATTAGTGAGTACATTACCAAGAAGGTAGCTGATAAGCTGTCAGGTATGTGTAAGACAGACAAGGAGACCTACGAGAAGTACTGGGATGATATCTGTCCATTTATTAAGTTTGGCTGCCTGAAGGATGATAAGTTCTGCGAGAAGATGACAGATTATATTCTCTTTAAGAATCTTGACGGTAAGTATATGACATTGCCGGAGTGTCTTGAGGTGAAGCCGATTGATACAGAGGAGACAACTGCTACAGATGCCGAGACCGGTGAAAGAATTGAGGCAGAGGTTGTAGAGGATGAGGCAGTAGAGATTCCGACAGAGGACAGTGAGACAAAGGAGAAGATTATCTACTATGTAACAGACCCTGTACAGCAAAGCCAGTATGTGAATATGTTCAAGAAGGCAAAGATGGATGCAGTGGTACTTCCTGACAGAATTGACCAGCCTTTTGTATCACAATTAGAGGCAAAGAATCAGGGAATCAAGTTTGCGAGAATCGATGCTGACCTGACAGATACCTTTAAGACAAAGACATCTAAGAAGGTGGCTGAGGAGCTTGCGACTAAGAGTGAGGAGATGACCAAGCTCTTTAAGAAGCTGGTTAAGAAGGATAATCTAACAATTAAGGTTGAGAAGCTTAAGAATAAGGATATTTCTTCTATGATTACGGTATCCGAGGAAGCACGCAGAATGCAGGATATGATGAAGATGTATGCGATGCCGGGTATGGATATGGCAGGCATGGGAATGGAGTCAGGAACTTTAGTTCTTAATGCCAATAATAAGCTGGTTGAGTATGTATTAGAGAATCAGGACAGCGAGAATGTTGGTATGATTTGTGAACAGCTCTATGACCTTGCGTTATTACAGCAGGCACCATTACAGCCGGAAGCAATGACAAAGTTTATTGCAAGAAGCAATAAGATTATGATGCTGCTTGCACAGTAATTGAAGTTAATGAAAGTGCCTTCGTTATGAAGGCACTTTTTGTAAAAAAGCAGAGTTAAAGTATATAGCACAAGCAAATGTTTGTATATAGATAGAGGTATAGTGATGAAAACGATATTGGTAAGTATTCCGGTTTCGAAATGTCAGAGAGATAAATTTGAAAAAGCAATCAAACAGTATCAGAGTGCATGGCAGTTGAAATTTACATATGAGCTTTCTGAGCAGGAGTGTAAGGAGATGTACGGCACTGCTCATGTAGTAGTGGGACAGCCGGATATGGAATTGATTTCCGATAATCAGAATTTGGAATGGATACAGATGACCTGGGCAGGTACGGATAAGTATACTTGCAATCAAGGATTTCCGAAGCATGTACAGCTTACGAATGCCAGTGGTGCCTTCGGTATGATTATGTCTGAGTATGCCATAGGTGCAATATTGTCTCTTTACAGAAGATTTCCTAAGTATTGGCAGCAGCAGAGAGAACATATTTGGCAGGATGCAGGGAGTGAAGCTTGTTTGTATGGCAAGACGGTACTTCTACTGGGAACAGGTGATATCGGCAGTAATCTTGCCAAACGTTTAGAGGCATTTGGTACCTATAATATAGGGGTGCGAAGAGAGTCTTCTAAGATGGTAGACGGTATTCATGAGATGCATGACTTTGAGGAACTGGACGAACTGCTTGGACGAGCTGATATTGTAGCTTGCAGTCTGCCTAATAAGCCTCAGACGAGAGGTTTACTGACTAAGGAACGCATGCTTCGGATGAAGAAGGATGCAGTTCTGTTAAATATGGGACGGGGAAGTCTGATTGATACAGAGGATTTGGTAGAAGTTTTGGAAGAGGAGCATCTTAGAGGCGTTATATTGGATGTTGTGAATCCTGAACCATTGCCTAAGACACATCCGTTATGGGATATGGAGCGGGTTATGCTGACCCCCCATGTTGCAGGTCCAAGTATTGCGCATTGTGAAGTAACACAGGACCGAATTGTGGATATTTGTTGTGAAAATATACAGCATTATTTGCAGGGCGAGCCTTTGCGAAATAGGATAGGAAGAGAAGAGTTTGAAGCATAAAGGTTGCGGATTTGTAGACAGAGAAAGGGGAATACCTCGACAAACCCGAATTTGACATAAAAAAGTGTTGCCTGGCGGCAACACTCTGTAAGAATCAGCGAAGCTGATTCTTGTTTAACTTCCACTACTTTTCTAGCATTTTCCTATAAAAAAAAACGGCTGGCGCAGATGCGTCAGCCGGTTAAATTAGCGTTTAATCATATATAATTGTGTGAGGCGGTCACGGTCTACGAACCAGTTGGACTCGCCTTTTTTATTATTGGCCTGACAGAAGGTAGAATAGATAGCCAGATTAGGATTCCAAAGGTAATCTCTCTCCTCGTACATACCAATTAAAATATCTCTGTCGACGACACCTGTGAAGCCAAGCTCTCTGACAGGTTCTAAACCAAGCTGGAAAGCAAGGCGTGGATTATATGTAGAGATAATAACACCCTCTTCTAAGATGTCACGAATCATAACACTCTCATAACAATCCTTGATAATACCAATCATTCGAATCTCAGCGGCACGAGTCAAAAGTGAATCGCGCAAATCTGTCTGAAGAATAAATCTTCCGTCATCGGACGGAAATGAAAAATTCTCATCTTCAACATCGGAATAAATGATGAATCTGCCAACTCCCAAATAGACAGCATCATACTCCTTACCATCATAAGTAACATACAGGCCGCATTTGTACTCGCCCGTAGAGGTTCCTTCATTCTCAAATCTCTCCCTCATAAACTTAACTCCCTGATATTATAATCTCTCATTCTCTTTATCTTTGGATACTCTCCCACCTTAAAGGTATGCTTATCATATTATAGATGGAGACACTTTTCAAGTGAATAAATATACCTAAAATTCAATAACACGAAATTGTTTTCAAATTCAGAAAAGCTAAATTGTAGATGATATAGGGGAATTATGTTTAAAATAGATTAAAAACTGACATATAATTGAAAAAGAATAAATAAAATGATAAAATAACAACAAAAGGAACAATTATAAGTTTATTGCGAGGCGTGGAAGGGGTTCATATTATGGCAATTAATATAGAAGAAATTTTAATTGCTGCTAAGGAAGCAGGAGCATCGGATGTGCATATTACTGTTGGTATTCCACCGAAAATGAGAGTCAACGGAAGTCTGGTAACGATGGATTATCCAAGGATGACACCGACAGATACTTTGGAAATTGCAGTACAGATTATGGAAGGTAAGCAGAAGGAACTCTTTGATGAAAAGGGAGAGCTTGATATGTCTTATGCGATTGCAGGTGAGGGAAGATATCGTGTGAATCTTTTTAAACAGAGAGGTTCTATTGCTTTGTCTATGAGAATTGTGGATACAGAAATACCTTCGCCGGAGGCATTAGGAATACCGGAGTCAGTGATGAGTCTGTATCAGAAGAAGAGAGGTCTGGTATTGGTAACAGGGCCGACCGGCAGTGGTAAATCGACAACACTGGCAGCATTTATTAATGCAATTAATCATAACCGGGATGCGCACATTATTACGCTGGAGGACCCGATAGAATACCTGCATCATCATGATAAATCTATCGTAAATCAGCGAGAAATCGGGTTGGATTCAACAAATTATGCAAATGCATTGAGAGCGGCATTACGTGAAGACCCGGATGTTATTTTAGTTGGTGAAATGCGTGACTATGAGACCATTAGTGTTGCGATTACAGCGGCAGAGACAGGTCATTTGGTGTTATCTACACTCCACACCATAGGAGCCGCCAATACGGTAGACAGAATTATTGATGTATTTCCGGCTGAGCAGCAGCAACAGATACGGGTACAGTTTGCCAGCGTGTTAGAGGCTGTTATATCGCAGCAGTTGGTGCCTAGAGCAGATGGTAACGGCAGAGTTGCGGTATTTGAGGTAATGCATACCAATGCTGGGTCCGTAATCTCATTCGTGA
>SVFJ01000007.1 GCA_015056925.1 Lachnospiraceae bacterium
ATGTATCTGAGCCATAGTTCAACATCCTTTCGTTAATTGTTTTTGTGGTGATTACATTTTAACCGAAAGTTGAGCTATGTGCTCATTTTTTATTTAATTGAATTTACACCATTATAAGGGCTCTATCCTCTTTGATGCGGAAAATAGAATGGAAATCTTGATTTTTTCTTTTTTTTCTCTTTCTTGGAGACAGAAAATTAATTGTGCAGTTTTAGCTTTCCGCCACTCCGCAGTGTTCATTCGTAGCGCCTGTTTCTTCGAAAGTTCCGCAACTAACGTTACGAATCGCCGAAGGCGATTGCATCGTTATACCACAATTTAACGGAACATGATTATTTGAATACGGAGGTAAAAGTATTGAAGAAAATATATGCATGGGAACCTTGGTTTTTTATGTTCTTTGGTTCATTTCATTTACATAAAGTATGGGGACTTTTTGACAGACAGTCCTATGCCGACTTTTGGCTAGAGATATTAATAAATAAAGGCATACTCTATTTTATGCTGATGGGTATTTTGCTATTGTGTTGTTTTTATGGGCTTATCACATTCTATAAAAACAGAAAGTTCAACTATTGGTGGAGATGGATATATCTTTTGGGTGGTAGTTAAGGAGGCATACAATGGAATGGTTTAACGTTTTTGGTATATTTTTTATGGTGATGATTATGATTCCCAATATCGTATATGCACTAAAGTGCAAAGATGGATTTGAAAATAACTGGAACAATAAAATTGTTGAAACTATAGAGCAAATCGGAAGATTTGGTTGCTTTGGTTTTATGATTATTAATATTCCAGGAACATGGTTTGGATGGTGGTCAGATGAGGCTTTTGCTCTATACCTTATTGTAAATGTATTGTTAATTATCTGTTACTGTGGAATATGGATTATTTGTTTTAGGAAAAACACAGTCTTTAAAGCATTGGCATTATCTATCATTCCGTCAGTTATTTTCTTGTTTAGTGGAGTTATGAGTAGGTCTGTTCTATTGATTATATCATCCATACTATTTGCACCTGCCCACATCACGATTTCATATAAAAATGTTAGGAAATAACCAAATCATATATTTATTAGTGACAAGACCTGCACATATGCTATGATACACGCAGAGACAATTTGTCTGCTGGAAAAAGTAAGATAAAAGGATGTTTTTTAGGAGGACATACTATGGATTTCATGGAAAAAAAGTTAGAGGATATTGTCGTGACACTTCCATATGAAGATGGAACAAGTTTGGATTGCGGCGTTTATTCTTATTTTGAGGTTAATAATAAAAAATATTTTGCATTACTTCCTCTTAAAGGAGAAAAGCAATTGGATTTTTCTCAAAGCTATATGCTTTATGAGGTAGAAGAAGATGAGGAGAATAATCCTATCGTTATGTATATAGAGGATGATATAGAATACGCTATTGCAGCACAATATTTCTCAAATCAGTTGTCAAAGAAGTAAATAGATGAGAAAAGAGAATTTGAATTTATGGAGGTAAGCTATGAGTACATATATATTAACAAGTATGTTTCCTAATGGATTTAATGAAGAAATAACTGAATTATTTCAGAAGAAAATATCTAAAAGAAATAAGTTTGCTTTTGTTGTATCCGAATTTAAAGGAATGGATGAGGAAAATGATAGTTATTTTGAATTTTTCTTAAATATGTTTGAGGAAAAGGGTATTCATTTTGAAAAAGCATATGTTGTTGATGGTAGAATGACAGCGGAAGAAGCACAAAATGCAGTTGCTGAGGCAGATGTTGTTTGGCTGTCTGGAGGCGATACGCCTACACAGTTTAGATACTTTGGAGAATATGGGTTAGATAAGGTTATTAAGCAACATAAGGGTGTTATTATTGGTATGAGTGCAGGTTCAATTAATTTAGCAGAAACTGCTATATGTACATTAACTTGCGAGCATTACAAACAAGAGATATATAAGGGGCTTGGATGTGTAAATATTTCTGTTGAGCCTCATTTCACAATCAATGAAGTTTCAAATGAATTGATAGAATTATCTAAGAAGTATATGATTTATGGATTATGCGATGATAGTATAATTGTTTGTTCGGATGGAGAAGTCGAGTTCTTAGGAGAAATATATATACTTAATAATGGTAATATTGAACCCATATAATACAAACAAATTCCAATTTGTCGAACACATGAAACTTTCAGTTTGTCGAAGTTTCTTCCAATCCCAATTTTAAAAAATATATTACAAAAAGGCCTGCCACATGCACGACAGGCCTGTAACCCACATTTATTTTGAACTTACTCCTCTACAGGCTCAAGAAGTGCTTTCTCATAAGCCTTAAGGATAGTAGTCTGAATCATCTCACGTGTTCCTGAGTTGATTGGATGAGCAATATCTCTGTACTCTCCGTCAGCAGATTTCTTACTTGGCATTGCGATGAAGAGTCCCTTCTCGCCCTCAATAACCTTAATGTCATGAACGACAAATTCATCATTGATAGTAATGGAAACCACTGCCTTCATTTTTCCTTCTTTTGTAATAATACGAACGCGAACATCTGTAATCGTCATTCTTAAGTTCCCCCTTTTGCAAGCTATTCCGGTTATTTACACAAACACTCACTAAGTTTCATTGCGAAACCCCTGCCAGCTTAAGCCGGCGTTTTACTTATAATACATACCTCTCATTTTTCTCAACCACAACCTTTATTTCATTTTCCCCTACGTGGTATGAGTTTGCTCTAATGGTGTCACGACTTTCTACAATACAATTCTCAATGTGGGTGTTGTCTCCAAGGTATACACCATTTAAAATGATAGAGTTTTTAATGTAACAGTTGTTGCCTACATATACCTCTTTGAAGATAACAGAATCTTCAACAGTTCCGTTTACAATACATCCGCTGGAGATTAAGCTGTTCTTAATCTTTGCACCCGGATTGTACTTTGCCGGCGGCAGGTCATCAACTCTTGAATATACGTCAGGATACTGCTTGAAGAAGTAATCTCTGACCTCAGGCTTTAAGAAGTCCATATTGGTCTCGAAATAATCTTCAACAGAAGCGATATTCTTCCAATACTCCTCAATCTTATAGCCATATATTCTCTTTAAATCTTTATAGCGAATAAGAATGTCCTGTACAAAATCGTACCTTCCATCTTCTGCGCACTTCTCCAACAGTTCGATAAGCTGTCTTCTTCTGATAACATAGATACCGCAGGAAACGGTATGTGACTTTGCTACCATCGGCTTCTCTTCGAACTCATAGATACGACCGTCATCGTCCATCTTCACGGTTCCGTATCTTTCCATATCTGTCTCAACAGGCATATCCTTTACTACTACTGTAATATCTGCCTTCTTTGCAATATGGTGCTCTAATACTTTATTATAATCCATCTTATAAACGCAATCACCTGTTGCGATTACAACATATGGCTCATGACTTCTCTTTAAGAATAAGAGATTCTGGTAAATACTGTCCGCTGTACCGCGATACCAGTTACTATTATCCGGCGTAACTGTTGGCGAGAATACATATAATCCTCCCTGCTTACGTCCGAAGTCCCACCACTTGGATGAGCTTAAATGTTCATGAAGACTTCTGGCATTATACTGTGTAATGACAGCAACCTTCTGAATATGAGAGTTTGACATATTACTCAATGTAAAGTCAATACTTCTGTAGCTTCCCGCTACCGGCATAGCCGAAATCGCTCTCTTATTGGAAAGCTCTCTCATTCTTCTATTATTTCCACCTGCTAATACAATACCGACCGCTCTCATATTACTCACCCGCCTTTACCAATGTCTTGCCGCTATCTAAGATGCCTTCCGGATAATCTTCAGGTATTGTGTTACCGGCTACCACGCTGTTCTTACCAATCTTAACGTTATCAGGAATCACGGTTCTGTCACCGACTGTCACAAGTCCCGAATTGTAAATATGAGGTGCTGTTTCATTGTCCTTCTCAGGCATGGTACCAAGCTCAACATGATTACCGATTCTTGCTTCCTCAGCAATGATTCCCTTCTCAATCACACAATTGTCTCCAATCTGTGCCTGATTCATAATAATGGAATCTCGGATTACTGTACCTTTTCCCACTGTTACACCACAACCAATTACGGAATTATACACATGTCCGTAAATCTCAGAGCCTTCACCGATAATACAACGCTCAACCGTGCTGTCTCCCGCAATGTACTGCGGTGGTAACACATCACTCTTTGTATAAATCTTCCAGTACTCTTCATATAAATTAAACTCAGGAACAATATCAATCAACTCCATATTTGCTTCCCAATATGAGCTTAGTGTTCCTACATCCTTCCAATAACCGTTAAACTCGTAGGTATACATTGGTGTACCCTTACTGTGACAGTATGGAATTATATGTTTACCGAAGTCCAACGCCGACTGGTCCTTCATTGTAACCAGTGCTTCTTTCAAGGTCTTCCAGTTAAAGATGTAAATACCCATGGATGCCAAATTACTTCTTGGATTCTCCGGCTTTTCTTCAAAGTCAACAATTCTTTTATTCTCGTCTGCAATAACAATACCGAATCTCTTTGCCTCTTCCATTGGTACAGGCATTGATGCGATGGTTACCTCTGAACCGCTCTCCTTATGGAAATCAAGCATTACCTCGTAATCCATCTTATAAATATGGTCACCCGACAAAATCAGTACATATTCCAGATTATACGACTCCATATACTCCAGATTCTGATAAATCGCATTTGCCGTTCCTGTGTACCACTCACTGTTGGCACTCTTCTCATATGGCGGCAATACAGAAACACCACCGATATTTCTATCTAAGTCCCAAGGAATACCAATTCCAATGTGACTGTTCAGCTTTAATGGCTGATACTGGGTCAAAACTCCGACAGTATCTACGCCGGAATTAATGCAATTACTCAGCGGAAAATCGATAATTCTATACTTTCCCCCAAAAGCAACTGCCGGTTTTGCCATCTTGGATGTCAGGATACCCAGTCTTGAACCCTGACCACCTGCTAAAAGCATGGCAATCATTTCTTTCTTAATCATGTTGTCACCCCTTCTAAGTAATCCGAAAGCTAATGAACGTTTGCCCATTACACCTATACAATAATCACGTGCTAGACGCAAAAATGTGTATTCTCATTATATCATATGATTAACATAAAGTGAACATTTTTAAGGTTTTTCGGAGAGTTTCCAAGTATTGTATGAAATTGCAACAATTAACTGTTTTACACTATATATATCGACATTTTTCTGAAAACATAAAGAGTTTACAAAAATTATTTTTTTTAATTTTATTTCATCTTCATTTTAAGATGGAAATGTTGTCTGAAAGGGTATATAATTTTGAATCATATTCTTACGGTCTTTGCTGTAAATGCTTCGACCTGTACTGAACAGTTACTACAAATTCATATAATTGACAATAACCATACTACTTATGGAGGAAATATACATGTATCAAATTAATTTTAATGAACCTATTCATATTCACTTTATGGGAATCGGCGGTATCAGCATGAGTGGGCTTGCTGAAGTTTTATTAGACGCAGGTTTTTCTATCAGCGGTTCTGACGACCGCAAGTCACTGCTTACTGAACATCTTGCGTCCTTAGGTGCAAAGATATCTTATGGGCTTCGTGCTGAAAATATTACGCAGGACATTGATTTGGTCGTTTACACTGCTGCAATTTCTGCTGACAATGCCGAATATGCAGAGGCTGTATCAAAAGGGATTCCAATGATGTCACGTGCTGTTCTTTTGGGACAGATTATGAAGAATTATAAGACTCCGATTGCAATCAGCGGAACACACGGCAAGACAACTACCACCTCTATGGTATCAGAAGTACTTCTTGCAGCCGATGCAGACCCGACTCTTTCCATCGGAGGAATTTTAAAATCCATCGGCGGCAATATCCGCGTTGGTAAATCAGAATATTTTGTAACAGAAGCCTGCGAGTACACCAACTCTTTTTTGAGCTTCTTTCCGCGTATCAGTATCATATTAAATATAGAAGAAGACCACATGGATTTCTTCAAGGATATTCATGAAATACGCGATTCCTTCCATCGTTTTGCAAGACTTTTACCCAATGACGGATATCTGATTCTAAACAGTGGTATTGAGAATTATCGTGAGCTCACTTCTGATTTAACCTGTGATGTGATTACCTTTGGTAAAGATGCCTCTTCCGATTACAGTTATACTGATTTAAGCTATGATGAATTCGGAAGACCTTCCTTTACTTTATTAAAAAAAGGAGAACCTCAGTACAAGGTATCTCTTGGCGTTGTAGGAGAGCATAATGTATTGAACTCACTTTCCGTAATTGCACTTATGGATATCTTGGGTATGAACACCGAGACCGTACTTACAGCACTTAACAGATTTACAGGTACTGACAGACGCTTTGAGGTAAAGGGCAAAATAGGCGGTATTACCATATTAGATGACTATGCACACCATCCAACAGAGATAGAAGCAACCCTGAAGGCTGCGGTCAACTACCCGCATAACAAGCTTTGGTGTATTTTCCAGCCTCATACTTATACACGTACTAAGGCATTTTTATCTGATTTTGCAAAGGCGCTCTCTCTTGCTGATGAGATTGTCCTGACAGACATTTATGCTGCCAGAGAGAAAAATACTATCGGAATTACCTCTGATGATTTACGGAAGGAAATCGAAAAGCTGGGCAAACTCTGTCACTATTTCCATTCCTTCGACGAAATTGAAAATTTTTTATTAGAAAATTGTATCAACGGTGATTTGTTGATAACTATGGGAGCCGGAGATGTTGTAAAAATCGGCGAAAACCTTTTAGGAAATTAATTATCCACACTATCCACATCTTTTTTGTCCCAAATCGGGCAAAACCGATGTGGATATTTTCATTTTCCATCCACATAAATGCCGTCATTTTTTCACACCCTCAAAAACCTTATTTTATATAGCTTTTTCCTATAAATGCCATTTGCTAATCCACAATATCCACACTATCCACATTTCGCAAAAATCCAGTATTCACAAGGCTTTGCGGGCTCTGGGGACTTGTATTTTTTTAGGGTTATGTTACAATACATTTACTGTTCAGTACCTTCACAGTAAGAGTAAAAATCCATTCAAAATTACCTTCGGTAATGGGATTTTTACTTGAGACACCATTGTGAATACCTACACTGAACAGTTAACGATATATTTAAAATGACAACATACAGGGAGTGGTATTGGAATAGACGGCTGCTTCCGCGAAAGGCATGGTTAAAAGGGATGAATCGTCTAAACATTTATAAACCTTCATACAAAGAGCAGACAATGCTTTCTAATTATTTTATTGATGAATTTATGGCTGATGCAAACGATGCACAGCTCAAGATATATTTATTTCTTATCCGCATGATGAGTGCAAATCTTCCAACCAGTGTATGCGATATTGCAGACAAATTTAATTACACAGAGAAGGATGTATTACGTGCTTTGGCATACTGGGAATCCAGACAGCTTCTTAGCTTAGAGTATGATGCCGCTCATAATCTGACCGGTATTCAGGTTCTTTCTTTAGACAACCCTTATGAAGTACAAAAGCCTGCCACACGCATTACACCTGTTTTATCCTTTGTGAGACCTGCATCTATGCAGACAGGCATGACTGCACGTCAGGCAAGACCGGTCGCAGCTCCACAGGCTACTTACACAGCACCTCAGCCGGCTTCTATCAGCCAGTATCCGGTACAGCAGTCTACCACTGCTCCTGTTAAGCCTGAATACTCTTTGGATGACTTGAAGATTTTCAAGAGCAACGAAGACGCACAGCAGATTCTCTTTGTTGCAGAGCAGTATCTTGGCAAGCAACTTACAAGAAAAGACATGGAGACCGTCCTCTTCATCTATGATACACTTGGTTTTTCATCAGATTTAATTGACTATCTGATTCAGCACTGTGTCGAAAAGGGCAAAAAAGATTTCCGTTATATCGAGAAGGTTGCCCTTGCATGGGCTGACCAGGGAATCTCTACTCCTAAAGAAGCACAGGAGATTTCCAAGCAGTACGATAAGACTGTATATACAATTATGAAATCCTTGGGTAAGAACAATGCTCCTGCCCCTAAGGAGATGGAATATATTAATAAATGGACAAAGGAATACGGCTTCCTTTTAGATGTCATTCAGGAGGCATGCGATAAGACTGTTTTAACCACTGACAATCATCGTTTTGCCTACGCAGACGGTATCCTTACAAAGTGGTATCAGGCGGGTGTGCATCACAAATCAGATATTCCCCAGGCTGATGCTTCATATCAGCGCATGAACCAGAATCAAAAGATGCAGAATAATAAGTTCAATCGTTTCGAGCAGAATACATATGATTACGATGAGCTTGAAGCGGCAATACTTAGCAACTAATGAAGGAAGGTCAACACAATGCCACTTACCAACAGTCAATATGATAGCATTATCCGAGCATATGAAGAGAAACAGAGAGCTTCCAGACATCGTCTGGAGGCTCATACTGAGATAGTATACCGACAGATTCCCAATTATGAGGAGTTAGACAGACAAGTATCCCGCATTTCTATTGAACAGGGAAGAAAGCTCCTAAGCGGTGACGCAAGTGCTCTTCCCGAGCTAAAGAAAAAGCTTCGCGAGCTTACCGCAAAGAAAGCTGCCCTTTTAGAAGAGCATGGCTTTGCTGCCGATTATCTGACACAAACCTATGAATGCAGTGCCTGCAAGGATACAGGTTATGTAGATAACCGTAAGTGTAACTGCTTTAAGCGAGCAGAAATCGACCTTATCTATGAACAATCCAACATAAAAAATTTGTTAAAAACTGAAAATTTTGCTCAATTGTCTTATGAATATTATCAGGGCGAAGACCTGCTTAGGTTCCAAAACGCTGTGAAATTGTGCCAAAAATTCATAAAAAACTTCAATTCGGACTACCACAATCTGTTTTTTTATGGTACAGTAGGTACGGGTAAGTCATTCCTATCTTCATGCATTGCAAAGGAGATTATTGAACAGGGTAAGCTGGTAATTTATTTCAGTGCCACCCAGTTGTTTGATGCATTATCCAAGAGCACCTTTGATAAGGACAGCAAAGAAGCAATGTCGGGGATTTACGAAGATATTTACGAATGTGACTTATTAATCATTGATGACCTGGGAACAGAGCTTACTAATGCTTTTGTATCGTCTCAGTTATTTTCATGTTTGAACAATAGACATTTGCGTAAGAAAGCAACAATTATTACGACAAACCTATCCATTCCTGAGATGAGAGACCGATATTCAGAACGAATCTTTTCCCGCATTACAAGCAATTATGAGGTATGCAAAATATCCGGTCCCGATATCCGGATAGAGAAAAAAAAGTCGAAGAATAGAAAGTGAGGATTTTCGCATGTCAGTACGCGAAGAAAAAAGAAATCTTAATTCGATACCCGTTGGTTCTTTAGGAATTATTCCTTTAGAAGGTTGTAAGGCTCTTGGTGACAAGGTAGATGAATATCTTGTTAAGTGGAGAACAGAGCGCGAAAGCGAGCATAAGAACAGTCTTGCATTTTCAGGCTATCAGCGTGATTCTTATATTTTGAAGACCAAGGTACCACGTTTTGGTACAGGTGAAGCGAAGGGTATGATTTTAGAGTCTGTTAGAGGTGATGACCTTTACTTACTCGTTGACGTTACAAACTATAGCTTAACTTATTCTCTTTGCGGACATGATAATCATATGTCTCCTGATGACCATTATCAGGATTTGAAGAGAATTATCGCTGCTGTAGGTGGTAAGGCAAGAAGAATTACCGTTATTATGCCATTCTTATATGAAAGCCGCCAGCATAAGAGAACTTCCCGTGAGTCTCTTGACTGTGCACTTGCATTACAGGAGATGGTAAAGATGGGTGTTGATAACATTATTACTTTCGACGCTCACGACCCACGTGTACAGAATGCAATTCCGTTACATGGCTTTGAAACAGTGTCTCCTACTTATCAGTTCATTAAGGGACTTTTAACACATGTACCGGACCTTACTATAGATTCATCTAATATGATGATTATCAGCCCTGATGAAGGTGGTATGAACCGTGCTATCTATATGGCAAACGTTATGGGTCTTGATATGGGTATGTTCTACAAGAGACGTGACTACACTAAGATTGTAGACGGACGTAATCCTATTGTTGCTCATGAGTTCTTAGGAACAAGTGTTGAGGGCAAGGATGTATTAATTATTGACGATATGATTTCTTCAGGTGACAGTGTACTTGAGGTTGCTGCTGCATTAAAGGCTAGAAAGGCAAGACGTATTTTCGTATGTGCTACTTTCGGTTTATTTACAAGTGGATTAGCAAGCTTTGATAAGGCATATGAGGAAGGTTTGATTGACAGAGTTCTTACTACTAACTTAATCTATCAGACACCTGAGTTATTAGAGAAGCCTTACTACATCAACTGTGATATGAGTAAGTATATTGCTTATATCATCGATACTTTAAATCATGATTCTTCTATTAGCGATTTGTTGAATCCTAACGACAGAATCCACAGCATTATCGAGAGATATAAGAACGGCGAATTAGAGTGCCAGCAGTAATGAGAGATACGGCTACTTCTTTTATAGAGGTAGCCGTTGATTTTTTATCTATTAGATGCTATAATACCACGGAATTGAATAAATGAATCAGGTGTCAGAAGAACATGAAAAGTTCGTTCTGGTGAAAAGGGAAACAGGTGCAAATCCTGTACGAACTCGTCACCGTAATTAGGGAGCTATACCGATATATCACTGGGAAACCGGGAAGATGGTAGATGCAATGAACTATGAGTCGGGAGACCTGCCTGATTTTAAATACATAAGCGAAAGCTTAATGCCACGAGTTAATTGGTTGTATCTTACCCTATCTTGTACAAGATAGTTTTATTTGTGTGTGGAGAGTTATCGCTTTGATAACTCTTTTTTATTGGAGAAAAAATGGAAAATTCATATAAATACTTTGAAAACAAAGATTGTAAATATTATCCCTGCCATAAAGGAACGCAGAATATCAATTGTTTATTCTGTTATTGTCCACTATACAATCAGGTAACATGTCCGGGGCAATATAATCATATCGATTTTAATGGGATAAAAATTAAAGAATGTACAAATTGTACATTTCCACACAAGGCAGAGAACTATGATATTATCATTAGTCTCTTGTCTAAGAAATAACGTATATCATAAATTTATGATAGAAAGTAATATTCGGGGAAACAAGTGCAAATCTTGTACGAGCCCGTCGCCGTGATGCGAATGAATAAATAGTTATTCTTACCTGATGCCACAATTAGGGAAAAGTCATTGGAAGAGATTCTGAGAAGACGGATAACTATATCGCTTAGTCGAAATATCCGAATATTATAATCCTTTGTTAGAAGCTGCGAGTGCCGGCAAAAGGGAGCAAATTATTACATTACAGGAGGAACAAAAACATGAAATTTAAGAGTAGCAAGAGAATTACTTCGTGGCTCCTTTGCATGATGCTTATTGTGGCTATGGCATTTTCTGCAATTGGATGTGGCACGAATAACTCAAACGATGTCAGCCAGACATCAACAGAAAGTCAGGTAACCGAAGAAAATAAAGATAGTATCTTAGGCGAAGGTCAGACAACCTTTTTCTTTACCGTAGAGGACAAAGACGGTAACAGCACAAACTTTGAAATCCACACCGATAAAGAAACCGTGGGAGATGCCTTGTTAGAAGTTGATTTGATTGCCGGCGAAGAAGGCGAATATGGTCTATACGTTAAAACTGTCAACGGCATTACCGCTGACTATGATGTCGACCAGACATATTGGGCTTTTTACATCAATGGTGAATATGCTTCAACAGGTGTTGATTCAACCACCATTGAAGAGGGTATGACATATACTTTTAAAGTAGAACAGTAATGAAACCAACAGTAAAAGAAACTGTAGTATTCGGTATGCTTGGAGCTCTAATGTATGCTTCCAAAGTAATCATGGAGGTCGCTCCAAATATACATTTACTTGGAGTTTTTACAATTGCATTTACCGTGGTGTATCGAAAAAAAGCACTGTACCCCATTTATACCTATATTCTGTTAAACGGGATATTTTGTGGCTTTGCAACCTGGTGGATTCCATATCTGTATCTGTGGACAATACTATGGGGTGCTACAATGCTGCTTCCCCAGAAAATACCTAAGAAAATCAGACCTGCTATATATATGATAATCAATGCTTGTCATGGTTTTTTATTCGGTACGTTATACGCACCCGCTCAAGCAATCTTATTCGGACTCAGTTTTGATGGGATGATTGCCTGGATAATCGCAGGACTTCCTTGGGATTTTGTTCATGGAATCGGCAATTTCTTTTGCGGTATACTTATTGTACCTATTATAAGTATACTATTTAAATTGGAACATAGTATAACAAGGCATTAATCTAATTGCTCTACATAAATCAAATACAATATCAGACAGCATTATATCCCCTCTATCCGCTCGTATGACGGAGAAAGGGGACTTGCTTTTTTTATTTTTTTGTGATAGATTGATACAGTTGCAAAATTTGAAACCGAGTGTTCGAGACCTTCCACTCGTAAAACAAAACTAAAGGAGAAATAAAAATGAAAACTCAAAACTCTTTCAAGAAACCTTCGGTTTCCAAGAAGCTTTCAGCTTCTTTGATGGCGCAGGCATCTATGATTGCTGCGTTGTATGTCGTGCTTACCTTGGTTGCTAACGCCCTTGGCTTAGCCAATTATGCCATTCAGGTAAGGTTCTCAGAGGCACTTACGATTCTGCCTTATTTTACCCCAGTTGCCATTCCTGGCTTATTTATTGGATGTTTACTTAGTAATTTGTTAACAGGTTGTCTTCCACTTGATATTGTCTTTGGAAGCATTGCTACATTATTGGGTGCTTTGGGAACCTATGCGTTAAGACGCTATAAATGGTTAGCCCCATTACCACCGATTCTTGCCAATACAATTATCGTTCCTTTTGTACTGGCCTATGTATACAAATTTGAAGGCAGTCTTCCTTACTTTGCACTGACTGTTGGTATTGGTGAAATCATTTCCTGTGGGGTCTTAGGAATGATTCTGCTTTTTGGCTTAAAGAAATATGCGAATATAATATTCAAATAGAAATGTAACAGCTGACACTTCCGCAACAAAGTGTCAGCTGTTTATATCTTATAATTCTCTTTATCTACTACAACATAGATGTCTTTCCCTGCTTTTTCTTCAAAGTGACGCTTGAGCTCTAGGTTACTATCCCATTTGGCTTGCGGAAAGGAACCGTATCTTCTCTTTACATCAAGCATTCTATCTTCAATATTCATGACACATTCTGCACCTGCAAGAGCATCACATAACTGAATCAATCTATCATATTCATCCAAAACTATTACTTCTAAAGCATCCTGTACCATCTTCAATTCTTCATCCGTAGTATCAAAGTTACCAATATATTCATCTGTAGTCTTATTATTAAATGAGTGGGTCAGACATATCCGCGCTACCTCATCATATCCTAAAGACATCATATAGGAATAACCATCCGACACATGTCCCATATGTCTTCCACCAAACTTTCTGCCTATATCATGCAATAAACCAACTATGTATGCCTTATCTGCGTCCATATCACCACTTGCCAATGCTATCGCTTCGGCACAGTGTGCCGCCACACGACTATGATTGCCCCATGGACCGGGATTACACTCTTCTGCCTCTTTCAAAATTAATTCTGCTTCTTCTCTTGTAGGTAACATATTCTTTCTCCTTTACTTAAAACCACTTTTAGGAAACTGTTCTTAAATCACAAATTTGGGTTTAATTGAGCTAGTGCAGCAAGTGGTGTACTCGACTTCTGAAGCTATGAAAAGTATTTTAATTGCGTCACTAAGGCTTATATTATTTCTACACCTATAAAAGACCAAGTAAATCTTAGTAGTTGGTCTTTTATCACTGTTTCACTTATGAAAGACCAAGTAAATTCTTAGTAGTTGGTCTTTTATCACTGTTTCACTTATGAAAGACCAAGTAAATTCTTAATAGTTGGTCTTTTGTCACTGTTTCACTTATGAAAGACCAAGTAAATTCTTAATAGTTGGTCTTTTGTCACTGTTTCACTTATGAAAGACCAAGTAAATTCTTGATAGTTGGTCTTTTGTCACTGTTTCACTTATAAAAGACCAAGTAAATCCTTAGCAATTGTTCTTTATTCCTATTTCATTTGTAAAATACTAACGTTAGCAATTTATGACAAATCAGACATGAAATAAAGCTTCATATCCATAAGCAAACGTTTTGGCGTGGCGAATGGGCATGCACTGTGGCGTGGTGGAAGTTGTACGACACTTTTTAAATCATTCATCGCGGGTATAAAACGACGTTTTTTCTGCTTTTATACCCCTGAAATTGCTCAGCACGAGTATGAATTGTGCTTTAGTTGATTCTTATCTTTTCATATATTTCTTCTATTTCATGATTCGCACCGTCAAAATTAGGCCAAGCATCAACATTATCATTTTTTCTTCGTGGAATAATATGTATATGAAAATGTGGAACAGATTGACCCGCACTTTCATCATTTGCATTTAATAAATTCACTCCATCATACCCACATTCATCAACACAATAATTTGCAACCTTTTTTACTGTAGCCATTAAACAATTAAGGATATCCTCATCGCAATCAAGAATATTTTTAATGTGCTTTTTAGGTATTGCAATCATGTGGCCGTCAACATCTTTTGCAATATCCATAAAAACCATTGTGTGTTCCTCTTCATATACTTTCAAACTCGGAATTTCTCCGTTTACTATCTTACAAAATATACAATCCATTTACGTTTTACCTTCACAAATCCAAGATTTGTTTAAACTATGCTTTCGTTTTTTAGAAACACCATTTACAAATAAGATATAATTAGTCGACATAACTATATTACATAATTCTTATATCTTAAGCAACCACATTTATACCAAAAGCGCCTTGTCCTTCGTCATAAAACAAAGAACAAAGCACTATTTACCTCAAGGTATTCCTCAATCTTATTTATGACAATGCCAGAAATCCGAACTTGACTGGATGATGATTGCACCTTGTGTTGAAATCTTCTCTTTAAAATATGCCATAATCAACTTCTCATGGTCTGCAAAATATTTTTTTGCATCTGTATACTTTTCGCAAAGTACATCAAACAACTCATCCGCACTTTCATATCTCATATCACACGGAATTTTAATATTCTCTACATTGTCGAAATACTTCTCAAGCATCTGAACAAGCTCATCCTGTCTAGTCTGCATTCTTTCCTTCTTTTGAACAGCAAAAGAAGAATCAAGCTTCATCTCATCAAAGGCCTCTTTCCAAAATACATGCTCGCTACTCACATCACAGCCATTACAAGAGAAGATTCCTCCTGCTGCCAGCTTCTTAGACGCACGTTCTGCTAACTTCTCTATATCCTTAAGAAAATCAAAGAGATAATGTGCAATGATATAGTCATAAGGCTCTTTTCCCGATAAGCTCTCCCATGTCTTTTCCGCTTCCACATCCTCAAAGTATAACGAAATCTCTGTCTCCTCTGTCAAGTCTCCTTTATTCTCAGAAACAAACTCCTCGAAATTATCGGCCCAGCTGCCACGCAAATCATAGGCATCAATAGTAACACTCTTTGGTATATCCTTCCAGTTGTTTCTCCAAAGCTTCGCGAAGCCACAGCCCAAATCTAATACTCTTGAATCCTCTTTGAAACCAAGTGTGTTATAAATCTTCACATACCAGTCTATCTCATCTGCTGTATGCTTTAATGCCTTAAAATGTCTCTCATCTGCACCTTGGTCCTTCTGAATCATCTTCACAATATCTGCCACACTGTCCCAATCCGGCTCATCCTTCTCTCTTTGAAGAACTGTCTTAATACAAGTAATCGTTCTCTCAATTTCAGATTTCTTAGCTTCCATAATTTCCAGCTGTCTGTTCAAAGACTCTACAATATTCATGGACTTATCTTCAGTAAGACTGTCACGAATCTCTTCCAACGAGAAGCCTATCTGTTTTAATGCAATAATCTTCTCAAGAACCAGAAGTGCCTCTTTATCATAAAGTCTATAGTTCCCCTCCGAATAGTCCGAGGGCTTGAGCAATCCTTTCTCATCGTATAAACGAATTGCCTTTTGAGAAACGCCTGTCTTTTTTGCAATTTCTCCTGATGTCATTTTCTTTTCCATCAAAATCACCTCCGTAACTAAAGCCTAAGGGGTTCCCCAAGGGGAGAGTCAATAGGTATAAATAAAAAAATAACTATTCAGAGTCACCATTCGCAAAATCGCTTCTTCGAAGCTTTACTTGAACAACATTTAGTTGTTTGCTCATGTTGGCTTCTCGCCATATATATTTTCATAAATGTGTACATTCATGAAAACATGATATACACATTTATTGAAAATCTGCATGACTCTGAATAGTTACAAAATAGCGCATATTGATAAATTAATCAATACGCGCTATCTATATCTAGTTATTCGTCATATCCGTTAGGATTATTAGACTGCCATCTCCAGCTGTCCTCGCACATCTCCTTGATGCCATACTTAGCCTTCCAACCAAGCTCCTTCTCAGCCTTAGAAGCATCTGCATAGCAGGTTGCAATATCTCCGGGACGTCTGTCCTTGATTACATATGGAATCTTGATGCCTGTTGCAGCCTCAAAGTTCTTCACAATATCCAACACACTGCATCCATTACCTGTACCAAGATTGTAGATGCAAAGTCCTGCCTTCTCCTCAATCTTCTTCAATGCCTTCACATGTCCATCAGCTAAGTCTACTACATGGATGTAATCTCTTACGCCTGTACCGTCATGTGTATCATAATCATCACCGAATACACCAAGCTGCGCTAACTTACCAACTGCGACCTGTGTGATGTATGGCATAAGGTTATTTGGAATACCGTTAGGATTCTCTCCAATAGTACCGCTCTTATGAGCTCCGATTGGATTGAAGTAACGAAGAAGGATTACGTTCCACTCCGGGTCAGCCTTCTGCATATCTGATAACATCTGCTCTAACATAGACTTTGTCCAACCGTATGGGTTTGTGCACTGTCCCTTTGGACACTCCTCTGTAATCGGAATAAATGCAGGGTCTCCATATACTGTTGCTGATGAAGAGAAGATGATATTCTTACAATTATGCTTTCTCATAACATCTACTAATGTCAATGTACCTGTTACATTATTATGATAATATTCCCAAGGCTTAGCAACAGACTCACCTACTGCCTTCAATCCTGCAAAGTGAATACATGAATCAATCTGCTCCTTTGCAAAGATATCCTCTAATGCCTCTCTATCTAAAATATCAGCCTTATAGAACTTTACAGGCTTCCCTGTAATCTTCTCCACTCTCTCTAAAGACTTCTCACTGGAATTTGCAAGATTATCCACTACTACTACATCATAACCTGCATTCTGTAACTCAACTACTGTATGGCTACCGATAAATCCGGCACCACCTGTAACTAAAATTGCCATAACCTACCTCCATTTGAGTATTTTTTACTTCTGTTTTAACTATATCCCTTTTAAAAAGATAATACAATAGCATTATCACATACAATTCTTTTCAAATTCGACCATATATCCGTAATTTTGTCCAAAATAACGTGCATATTTGTTACCTTTTCATTCGTTGCATATATTTTACCCTAAACTTCTATCTCATCTCACCCGCTCTTGAGTTTTCTGTCTTTTTACCTTTTCAAGACAAGTTAAGTATTTATTCACATTCGTATGTGGATAGTGTGGATAACTCTCACCAACATTCAATTTTTATCACGCTTTCAGACCTACTTCCCGCATCTATCGGAACCTTCCATTGTATCAGGTATACATCTTCAGACACACCCTCATGATTACTGTGCTTTTGTGCCAAAACAGCAATCTCTGTCTGACTATCCACGGTAATCTTACAACTTCCATGACGCCCCTGTAAGACAACACTATTGTTATCCACAATTGGCTCATACTGCGTAATCAGGTTTTCCACAACGCTGTGAGTTTTTGCGCTTGGCTGAAAACAATCCCTCACACGCATAGAAAACTTTCCCTTCTCCTCAGGCAATACCTGAATCTTACGCTCCACCTCTGCAATCGCATCCTCGCTATATGCCGATGCGAAGGATATCATCAACTCTTTTTGTTTTTCATCCCACACAAACGCCCCTGCACAATATTCCTTTCCGGCACATTGTTCTGTATCATTTATGATTGGAACCGAATGTCCCAAGGAACGATTACACAAGATATCATACCTTCCGGCACCAAAGTATTCCTTGGTATACTCTCCTGCCCCCAAATCCGTTAAAAACATTTCGCCCTGATACACTACAAGAAAATGTCCAACATCGTTATGATTATGACTTTCCGCATTATGACCTCCCTTAGCGGCATAACCATTCCCCTGTTTATCTTTATAAATCATCCACTGCGCAGATGGCAAAAGATGATATTGTTCCTCGTGTGAATACTCTGACTCTGTTTCATCACTTTCATACTTCATCAGCCATCTGATATTTCTTTCATTTGTCAGCCAGCGATAACAATGGTCTCCATACAATCCTCTTGCCAGACTATAATCCGGTGTTTCCACCGTCGAAAATCTATGCTTCATATAGGCTGTCATTCCCGGTAGGAAGCATTCCTTACTGTTGCCATCTGAAAAGCTGATACTCATTCCCTTCCCAAAGTAACATTTCTGTTGGAACAAAGCAATATTTTCACATTTCTTTCCTATCATTAAATCAATATTCCCTTGGCTTTCCTCATAAGCCAGCTCTGCAAATCCAGTAAAATAACTCATTCCATAAGAATAATAGCCAAGTCCCTCTGTACAGGCGCCATCCTCCTCCAGACCACCTATATAGCATTGCATAGATGCACAGACACGCTGTATACATTCATCCCTTTGCACCTTATCCAGTCTTCCCATTCGATAAAGGTAAACGGCGGCCATACCAATAGAGCCTGCACAGACTGCAGACCAGTTACACGGGTCTGTTTCCCAGCCATAAGCCACTCTTCTCTCCATATACGGCACCATAACTCTTCGTATTACCTCATCCAATATCCGGGTCTTTACCTTATCATCCAATCTGTCTTGTAACAAATAAACCAGCTCTGATAAAGTCTGTGCCGTTTCTGCTGCAAACAAATCTATGGTTAGCTCATCCCTTGTACTCGCATTCACATGCGCCGGCAATGCCCAATAGCGCTCCCTGCATACAGACTCTAAAATATCTGTCAGTTTCTCTATATCCTCCTGCTCTCCACGATACACCGCAAGAATCCCATAAACAGTCAGATACTTTCTCCTGCCAAAATAAGATGCCTCATACACCAAGCGATTGCCTGTCTGAAAAAACAATTCAAACTCTTTTTCAGTCAATACAGGCATGGCTGTATGTGAAAGCACTTTCGCCTCCTGCTCTATTTCCTTCCAAAATCTTTGTAAATATTCAATCTGCTGCTTCTGCATAAGCGATACCACACCTTCCCTCTCATATAGTGTAATCATAGCACCGCACCTTTCACATCACAATAAAAAGTGAATGCTTTCTTCCTTTTGAAAGCATTCACTCATACTGTTATTTACAGTTTAAAATAATTTGTTTCATTATTCAGCGTCACTGCTACTTCCTTTAAGGTCTTAGCGGAATCTGCAACCAGACTTATGGTTGCACTTAATTCTTCCATCGAAGCAGTCGTTTCTTCTGCTGCCGCTGCATTCTCCTCTGAGATAGCTGACAGATTTGCAATAATACCCTCAACACTTTGTCTTGCTACATCGCATTCATCTGTCTGAGTATTGATTGTATCCGTATCTCTTCTTGAAATCTCAATATCCTCAATTACTTTCTTAAACTGCTCCTGTGTCACAGCAAGCTTTTCCTGCTGTTCCTTCAAGATTTCCTTTACTTCATCCATCAGACTCATAGAATTCTTAGAATCTGTTGATAATTCCCTGATAATATCATATATTTTCTTGGCAGACTCATTAGATTCATCCGATAATTTGGATATTTCTGATGCAACAACCGCAAATCCTCTACCTGCCTCACCGGCTCTTGCAGCTTCAATGGAAGCATTTAAGGATAACAGATTGGTCTGACTTGCAATATTGGTAATCAACTGTACTGCTGAAGCAATCTCATTTACCATATTATCTGTTTCTTTTACATTCTCCGATACCTTGTAGATAGCTTCAACCGTCTTATCATTAAACTCAGCCAGTTCCTTCATTGTCTGCGAAGACGCTTCTCCCGTTTCCTTCATGGAAATAGATGTATCATTTAATTTGGTCACATTTTCTGTAATCAAACGGATTAATTCACCCATTTGATTTACCTGTGTTGTTGCATTTTCCGTATCCTCTGCCTGTGAAGATGCTCCCTTTGAAATATCCTCAATAGCAGTATTTACCTCTCCTGCATTTGTACTACTCTGTATAGCAATACCTTCAAGCTCATTACCATCCTCCAGAACCTTATTTGCTGCATTCTGGATATTGCCAATAATATTTCGCAGAGTATCCTGAAGTCTTGATGCTGCTCTTGTAATACCGCCAAATTCATCCTTACGCTTCAGTACCGTCTGGTTCAGTTCAGAATTCAAATTACCATCGGCAAGCTCTTTCAAAAGAATCTCCATACTCACGATAATTTTTATAATTTTTCGTGCAATGAGAACAACAATAATTGCTATGATAACCGCACATCCAATTGCCATCATTACAACATTTCCTGTCTTCTCTGCAATGAAGGAATCTATTTCTTCACTTGGCTGACCTGCAAAAACCATACCAATAATCGTTCCGTCAGGATTCTCTAACGGTTCATAATAGCAATAATAATTCTCATTGTTAATGGTGGTATTATGCGACGTGAATACTTCACCTTGCTTTAATACGGTTTCAATAACTGCATCCGAAGCCTGCGTACCGATAATTCGATTACCGGAAGTATCCAAAAGCGAGGTTGCCATTCGTGTATCCCCATAAAATAATGTTACCTCTGTATCAATTCCTTCTGTATACTCATCTATCGCTACCATATGCTGTGTAATATTATAATCACCTTTTAGGAAATCACCGTTTTCATTCAACATAAAATCGCCGTCGTTGAGATTTACATATGCTGTTTTTACCGCAGTCACCGTTGCCTGCAATGTCAACATAGCTTCCTGCTGCAAACCGGTCTTTAAATTACTTGATGCAACAGAAATTACAATAATCATTAACACCAATAATGGTACAATACAAATCAATAATAACTCTGTTAAAAAGCTATGTACGCCTCGTTTCTTTGCCTTGTTCATAATACAACCTCCCCTTTTACTACTTACTTTTCTTCAACCATGACAACTCAAAATTCAAAACAAAATTACAAAATGCTTTATCTTTATTCTTTTCACATAAGTTAAAGAACCACTTAGTAAGCGGAACACCTATACAGGTACATACTGTACCTATCAGCAAGCCTGCAACCACATCCGAAGGATAATGCTCCATCATATAAATACGTGCCAAACACATCAGTCCCACATAAATTGTTGTAAACGGAACTAGCTTCTTGCCTTTTCCATCCGGGAGCATCAAACAAAGAGCCAATAATCCTGCAATCGCAACCTCAACATGACCTGACGGGAATGACGTATCTGTATCCAGTCGAAGTTCCAGCATAGACCACCACTCATAATAATCCGAACCAAATACCTCATAGGGGCGAGGACGTGCCACCACTCGCTTTAAAAATCCCTTTCCAATGACACAGCCAATTAATACAGAACCTATCTCTGATACACCGGCTTTTCTCGTCTTGGGGAACATGCACAATATCAATCCTGAAGCAAACAACAGAATCGCATACTCTCCCGAAAAAGAAATAAAATGTAATATATGTGTCAACACCGGATGACCGAACTCTGCAAGCTTATGACACAATTCCAACAATGCATAATCAAACGTGTGAAATGTCTCATTTAACCAATCTACAAACATGGTAAGCCTCCTAGATATAATTTATATACATTATATCAAACTTTCAGTTTCTTTATCGAGTTTACTGATAAATTATGCAAAAAATCTCAGGTGTTTACCTGAGATTTTGGCAATTTATTCTGTTCTTTTCTTCAACGCCCTAAATCTTGCATCAATTTCCTTCTGCATTCTATCCACAACTTCTTTGTATTCATCCTTCTGCAAATGTCTCGTTCTTCCCATCATAGTAAGCCAGTCAAGTATCGGAATCTTCTTTCCTGTCTTCTCAGGGTCATAGGATAATCTTGTTATCCCTTGTTCTATCTCATAGAGAGGAAAATAGCAGCTGTTCACAGCAGCCTCAATTACTTTTCTTTCTGTTGCAGGCTTATCATTCCAGTTCAAAGGACATGCTGAAATCGCCTTTATATATGCTGTTCCCGTTGTCTTTGCATAATATGCAGCCTTTGCGGCCTTTTTTATAAAGTCCGTAGGATTGGATTCTGCCACCGTAGCCACATAAGGAATGCCGGTTGCTGCCATAATCTGCGGCATATCCTTGTTGAAAAAGGTCTTTCCATACTGTTCCTTACCTACATGGGAGGTTGCGCTTCTTGCTCCAAGCGGCGTTGAATACGACAACTGATATCCTGTATTCATATATCCGCCATTATCATACTCAAATATCAATAATCTATGCCCGCGAAGTGCTGTTCCTAAGGCAGAGCCCATACCTATATCCAATCCACCATCTCCACTGACCATAACAAAGACAATATCCCCCGGTGGAATTTCTCCCTTTTGCTGCTTACGATAACAAATTTCTGCTACACCACTCAAGGTTGCCGCACCATTTTGAAAAAGATTATGCAGATATGGAACCTTGAAGCTGGTTCTTGGATATGCCGTAGTAACAATCATGGCACAGCCCGTCTGAAATAAAAATACCACCGGGTCTTCAATACCCCTTAGAAGCAGATTCAGATTCACCGGGATTCCACAGCCCGGACACGCTCCATGTCCCGGAGCAATACGTCCCGGCATGGCAGTCACAGCATTCAGATTACCTCCAATAACCTTTACTTCTTCTCCGTTTTCCTCCACCTTTGTTGCATTAATCTTAGTTTTTTCTCTTGTTACCGGTGCAAACAACGGCTTATCTTCTTCCTGACTTTTCTCTCCCTTTTCTACTCCGTAATACGCAAAGTCAGGTCTGGTGGAATCCGTACACCATGAAAACATCGTTTTTGCATCTTCCTTAAAGAAATCCTTGCCGCCAAGTCCATAGACGACACTCTTAATCTTTGCCTTATGATTACTCCTCTGCATCGCCGCACGAACCTCAAGGGAAAGATTACCTCCTCCTGCTCCGTAGCTGTCCTGCCTGTCAGCCACCATGATATTTCCTGCTTTAGATAACAGATTGGCAAGCTCTTTTCCAGGAAACGGACGCAAAACGTGCAAGGTTGCTGCTCCTACTCTTTCCCCTTGCATACGCATCTCTTCTACTGCATCTAAGGAAGTATCATAAGAAGACCCTAACAGCATCAGGATACTCTCAGCATCCTCACAGCTGCATCCCTCTACCTTCCCATATTCTCTGCCTGACAACTCTTTATATGAGGCAAATAATTCGGGAAGCAATCTATCTGCCTCTTCCATGGCCAAATGCAACTGATATCTGTTATTAATTATATCCGGTTCATTCATATAAGAGCCTACAGTTATCGGCTTCTCCAAATCAAGAAATGGATATTCTTCCTTCTTTGCTCCAATGTACTCCTTCACCACCTTATCCTCTGCAAAACGATAACAACGTCCCTTCTGATGACTGGTAAAGAATCCATCATAAGCTACTACTACCGGAAGGCGCACCGCTTCCGCCAGCTTTAATGCAATGATATTAAAGTCATACACCTGTTGAACGGTACTTGCAAACAGAATCGGCCATCCTGCATTCAAGATATACATAATATCGCTATGGTCTCCTTTGATAGATAACGGTCCCGAAACGGTTCTGCATACCACACTCATAACCATGGGATATCTTGTACCCGACTGTACCGGAAACTGTTCAATAGCATATAAAAGACCATTGGCACTGGTAGCATTTACGACACGTCCTCCTGCTACCGAAGCACCATAGCAGATACCCGCTGCACTATGCTCTCCCTCTGCTGCCACCATAACCATATCCGTTTCGCCATTCGCCCGCATAATATCCAAATTCTCTGCAATCTGGGTCGAAGGTGTAATGGGATAATATCCCATCAAATCATAGCCTATCTGTTTAATCGCAATCGCTGCCATTTCATTTCCCGATGCATATTCCATAAGCTGTTCCTGCATTAAACCTCGCCTCCTTCCATTCTTTTTTCTGTCAGATATGACTCTGATGTGATATATCCGTCAGGACCTGCCTCTTCATAGTAATCCGGTCTGCGTATCAGTTCTTGATTTGTCACAAAATACTCTTTATTCGAATGTTCTGCCTCTACTCCCGTAACAAGCGCATTTACAGGACAAACATCTACACAGCGAAGACACCCTTTGCAATGGAAATAATCTAATCCCTGATTGACCATCATCTCCCTGCCTTTATATTCACCCTTGGCAAACTGGAAAACCATATCCGGACATGTAGAATGACACAAGCCACAGTTAATACATCTTTCCTTGATAAACAAAGGAATATACCCCTGTCTCGACGGTGATAAATCTGCTACTACCGTACTACCGAATCTGGGATTTATACCTCCGATTGGTGCCGTATCGTATCCCCATTCCGACTGTTCCTTCTTATAGTTCTTAGTTTCCTGTGATGTTTTCCAAAAAGAGTTATCCAGTCTCTTAACTTCTTCATATCCTCTCTTCATACCTTCGATATTCCCCTTTAAGGCATCCGGATATTTCTTTCCCAAAGTATCTATACAAATCTGCTCTCCTGCTTTGATATCCTTTATCCCCATAAGTCTAAGTGCAGCCCCCAGCATAACCATATTGATTCTGGAATGCGTCTCCATCGCAATCCTCTGTGCTTCCACTCCATAAAAGGCTCTTGGCTTTTCTCCTTGCTTTTCTATGCAATCAGGCTTCTCCTGCCCTGCTTCTAACGCAATAATGACTGCTGTTTCCTCTCCACAGCCCTTCCATACCGAACTATCCTTTAAAAGAGCCTGATGAAACACCACCAACAAATCAGGCTCAACCACAGGATAATGGACTCTGATTTCTTTGTCCTTCTTACAATATCTGATAAAGCCCTTTACCGGTGTTCCTGTTTTTTCTGAACCATAGCTGGAAAAACTGCTACTGTTGACATCTAAATACTTTAGCCCTAACTCTCCTAACATCTTTCCGCACAAATTTGCTCCAAGACCGCCAATACTCTCCAAACGGATTTCATAATAGTCCTTCCCTGAGCTAAGTTTTTCATCTAACCCTATTGCATCATCCATCAATTGCTCCATCTTATTTCCCTTCTCAATCAAATTTACTCAGTTACTTCACTAAACAATTCCTTTCCAACAAAGCATAACGGACATGCAAAATCCTCCGGTAAATCTTCGAATTTCGTTCCCGGTGCAATTCCCATATCCGGAGCACCTGCTTCTTCATCATAAATCCATTCGCAGACATCACATACATACTTCATACTTCCTACCTCCTTTATTCTTCATTACAATCTATTTTACATAATTCATCTGCAAGCTGTTCTAGCTGTGTCTCACTCTCATCATTAAGTGCTGACAAGATTCTCACTGTCGTTTCTGTATAACTGATTTGCTTACTTTTCTCCAGCATTTCCCTCATAAGCATTGCCGCAATAGGTGCCCAGCTTCCATTCTCAATAAATGCTACCGTTCTATTGCAAAAATTACGCTCTGTCAGGCATTTGATAAACTCTCGCATGGGCGGGAAAACATCCGCATTATAGGTAGTAGTCGCCAACACCAGCTTACTGTAACGAAAAGAATTTGCTACCGCATCAGATATGTCACATCTTGCAAGGTCTTTTATTACCACTTGCTCACATCCTCTATCACGAAGCATCTGTTCCAGTATTACAACTGCCTTTTTCGTATTTCCATAGATTGATGTATAAGCAATCACCACACCATCTTCTTCCGGTTCATAAGTTGACCATCTATTGTATTTCTCAATATAATATTCAATATTTTCAAAGAGAACGGGGCCATGCAACGGACAAATCATCTGTATATCCCAGTCTTCTATTTTCTGAAACAGCTTTTGTACCCAAATGCCATACTTACCCACTATTCCTACATAATATCTTCTGGCTTCTTCAATCCACTCTTCCTGTGTATCTACGGTACCAAATTTTCCAAATGCATCCGCTGAAAACATTACCTTCTCCGTACTGTCATAGGTTACAAGTACCTCCGGCCAGTGAATCATAGGCGCTGTCATAAAGATTAATTTATGGTTTCCCAAGAGTAGTATATCTCCATCTGCAACAATCCTTCGGTTTTCTCCAAATTCCACTCCAAAAAAATTTTTCATCATCTCAAAAGCTCTTGCAGAAGCTACGATGGTAACCTTTGGGTACTTCGACATGAAATTCATAATATTTGCCGAATGGTCAGGTTCCATATGTTGTACTATCAAATAGTCAGGTTCTCTATCCCCCAGTACTTCTTCTAAATTATGCATCCATTGCTCTGCAAATGCTGCTTCAACAGAATCTAATACAGCTATTTTTTCATCCATAATCACATAGGAATTATAAGACATACCATTGGGTACCTTATAAAGTCCTTCAAACAAATCAATATCGTAGTCATTAACACCAATATACTTAATATCATCTGTGATTGTCATTCTCCTACCTCTACTCTATGTTTATTATGGAAATATCATCCTCTTATAAGTATCTTCAATTACAACCAAAATATACAAAAAGAATGTGCTAAAGCACATTCCGTACCGCAAAAGTGTCGCCTTTATGCGACATTTTCCTTGCTTTTGCGTGTACATCCATGTAAGCTTTTTTGAATAATAGGATTTTCCTATTATTCAAAAAAGCCTCGGAACTTTCGTTCCGAGGCTTTCTACCTTAATCGTATTTCATTCTATACAACGCCCTGAGCAAGCATAGCATCTACAACCTTCTCAAAGCCTGCGATGTTAGCACCTGCAACATAGTCGCCTTCTACACCGTACTTCTTAGCAGCTGCATCTAAGTTCTTGAAGATATTAACCATAATACCCTGTAACTTAGAATCAACCTCTTCAAATGACCAGCTTAATCTCTCGCTATTCTGTGACATCTCTAATGCAGATGTAGCAACACCACCGGCGTTTGCAGCCTTACCAGGAGCAAAGAGAACCTTATTATCCTGGAAGTACTTTGTAGCCTCCATAGTAGTAGGCATGTTAGCACCCTCTGCTACAGCGATAACACCGTTAGCAACCAATGTCTTAGCATCCTCAAGATTTAACTCGTTCTGAGTAGCACATGGAAGAGCGATATCAACCTTTACAGACCACTGATTTGTACCCTCTGCAGCCTTGTCATGATATACTGCTGAAGGTCTGGCTACAGCATACTCTGTTAATCTTGCACGCTTTACTTCCTTTACTTCCTTAAGAAGCTCTACATCGATTCCCTCTGCATCATAAATCCAGCCTGTAGAATCAGAAACAGTAACAACCTTTGCACCTAACTGCTGAGCCTTCTGGCAAGCATAAGTAGCAACGTTTCCTGAACCTGAGATAGCTACTGTCTTACCTGCAAGCTCGATGCCGTTTGTCTTTAACATCTCATTTGTTAAGTATAATAAACCATATCCTGTAGCTTCCTTACGTGCAAGAGAACCACCATAAGATAAGCCCTTACCTGTTAAAACACCTTCGTAAAGACCTGTGAGTCTCTTATACTGACCGTACATATATCCAATCTCTCTGGCGCCTGTTCCGATATCACCTGCAGGAACGTCTGTATCAGCACCGATATACTTATAAAGCTCTGTGATAAAGCTCTGGCAGAATGCCATAACTTCTCTGTCTGACTTACCCTTAGGGTCGAAGTCAGAACCACCCTTACCACCGCCGATTGGAAGACCTGTTAAGGAATTCTTGAAAATCTGCTCGAATCCTAAGAACTTGATGATACCTGTGTTAACTGAAGGATGTAATCTTAATCCTCCCTTGTAAGGTCCAATTGCAGAATTAAACTGTACTCTGTATCCTGTGTTCACCTGAACCTGTCCCTTGTCATCTACCCACGGAACTCTGAACTTAATCTGTCTCTCAGGCTCTACTAATCTCTCAAGTAAAGCTTCTCTTCTAAACTTCTCTTCATTCTTCTCGATTACCGGTCTTAAAGAGTTTAATACCTCTTCTACTGCCTGTAAAAATTCTGGTTCACTGGCATTCTTCTTCTGTACCAGCTCAAGTACTTCATCAACGTAAGACATCTTGAAACCTCCTTAGTCTCCTCTTAATATTACTTGGTAGCATCTGCTCTATGCATAGCTCCTTTTGTTTCCATATTCATATACAGATACGCTCTGGAATGTAGCACTTTACAGTACTAAACTATCTGCTAGACCTTATTATAGTGTATTTCCCTTTTATGTACAAGAAAAATTTTATGTGATTTCTAATTTTGTGATATTGAACAATTTAGGGCTTTTACATGAAATATATATTAGTTATTTTTAGTGGTTTTGTATAGAACTACTATTGTTTTATAATAAAAAAGTGTTGCCCAGCGGCAACACTCTGCAAGAATCAGCTTCGCTGATTCTTGTTTAACTTCCACTACTTTCCGTGCAATTTCCTATACCATAAACGAAGAGACCGATACAAATCGGTCTCCATTAATTCATTTATGGTAAATCATATTTCTTTAAGAAGTTCTGATATCTTAAATCAAAGTCACTTCCTTCGCCCTTCTGGATGTTATCAACATACTCATGGGCATGTGTTTCCACTTCTTTAAGCTGCATTACACTAATCGCAATATTAGAACAATGGTCAGCGATTCTCTCATAATTATTCGTAATCTCTGAAAGTGCAAATCCCATCTCTACGGTACACTTACCCTTGTTCAAACGCTTCTTATGACGTTTCTTCATTTCCTTCTGAATTGAATCAATCGCCTCCTCAAACGGCTCTACCGTTCTCGCAAGTATTGCATCCTCATTCTTAAAGATATCAACTGACATCGCTACAATATCCGTAACAGCCTTTGTAAAGATATGAAGCTCCTCGATAGCCTTTGCAGAGAACCCCTGCTCCTTCTTATGCAAATCTGCCGCTGCATCTACCAGATTCATGGCATGGTCGGCGATTCTTTCCAAATCTCCTATCGTGTGAAGAATAATTGTAAGCTTCTTACTGTCAGTCTCACTTAAATTCTTAGCAGAAAGCTTCATCAGATAACTGCTGATTTCATCATCATAATGGTCAACCAACTGCTCCTTTTCTTCAACCTCTTTTGCAATTACCTTATCATAATTAAAGAATAATGAAGTAGCCTGGTCTAACGACTCCTTTGTAATCTCTGCCATCTCCATAACTCTTGTATTCGCCTGTTCAAGTGCGAATGCAGGAGAATTCAGGAAACGCTCATCCAAGCGGAAGCGTTTTGAAGCATTTGCCTCCTGACGCTCTTCCTCCTCGTCTCTCTTAACAATAAGCATTGATAACTTCTCTAATCCCTTAGAAAATGGCAATAATACCAAAGTTGCAATTATATTAAAGCATGTATGAACTACTGCAATACCCGTTTGATTTGCTGCTTCATCCATAAAAGCAAACCCAATAACTGCATTCAAGGTATAAAAGGCAATCATAAACAAGGCTGTTCCGATTACATTAAAAAGCAAATGTACTACAGAAGCTCTTTTGGCATTCTTGCTTGCGCCAACACCTGACATAATCGCCGTAATACAAGTACCAATATTCTGTCCCATAATAATCGGAATTGCCGCACTGTAGCTTACTCCCCCTGTTTTACATAATGCCTGCAAAATACCTACAGACGCAGAAGAAGATTGAATCACAGCAGTCAGTATAGCACCTACAAGTAATCCCAAGATAGGATTTGAAAACATAACAAATAAACTTGTAAATTCAGGCATCGTACTCAATGGCTTCATTGCATCTGACATTGCATCCATACCAAACATCAAAATAGCAAATCCAATGAAAATAAGACCAATATCCTTCTTCTTAGAATCTTTCAAAAACATGATAAATACAATACCAATGATTGCTAAAATCGGACAAAAAGAAGTAGGCTTAAGCATCTGAACAAAAAAGCTCTCACTCTCAAGACCTGACAAGCTCAAAATCCACGAAGTAGCTGTTGTACCAATATTAGCACCCATAATAATACCAATTGCCTGCGAAAGCTTCATGATACCGGAATTAACAAAACCAACAACCATAACCGTTGTCGCAGATGACGATTGAATTGCTGCTGTCACGCCAGCACCCAGCAGAACTGCCTTCCACTTGCTGCTTGTCAGATTCTCTAAAATTCTCTCGAGTCTTCCTCCTGACACCTTTTCAAGTCCTTCACTCAAAAGATGCATACCATACAAGAACAGCGCTAATCCGCCTACCATAGACAGAAAATCAAAAATTGTCATAATAATCTCCTTTAAACTTCATCACACATGTAGTCAATACAAGTCCATTATACGACACAAATTGAAATTTGTGTAAAAAATCTCACCAACTTTTGTAAAATCTATGTTAAGTCGGTGAGATTTCTATTATTTTCTTATATTCTTACCCATACGGACATTTCACCTTCACCACGATTATTCCATGCATAATATGGTACAAATGTCAATGTTACTTCTTCTTCCGTATAAGGCTTGTATTCGCTATAAAGCGACATTTCCTCCGAAGCTTTCTGTCTCAAACCGGGCACTTGTATGGTTAGCATTTTATGCCCAAGCTCATCCGTACTTCCTATCTTTATATCAGACGCCAAAAGCTTTGCATTTATTCTAACCATATGAAGATTATCGCCGTTATCAGCTTCCTCCATACAATAGGTAATCGGCCCTCTTGTAAATGCTACCTTACCAATATTCTCACGAACCTTAGTGCTTGCTGTCTTAATCTGCACTTCCATCGGGAAGTCAAGCTCTACAACATCTCCATCAGACCATGTGCCTGTAATATATATATATCCGTCCTTTACTTCCTGATGCTTCTCTCCTGTAACAGAAAGCTTTCTATCAGCTTCCTTACACCATCCCGGAATTCTAAAAGCCAATGTTGCATCTACTGCACAATCTACATGTATCCTTGCCGTTACCTTACCTTCCCATGGCATCTGTGTTTCCACCTGAATATCAAGTGTCCTATCTCCAACCTGTTTAGATAATGCACTTCCCATATACAAATGTACCCAAAGAGTATCTTCATTCTCTGTATAAGCATAAGAAGCAATAGAGCTAACAATTCTTGCTATATTAGGAGGACAGCACGCGCAACCAAACCATTTCTGTCTTACTGACTTTACATGAAATTTTCTATGGTCCTTATGACATGCCTCAGGATATACCTCGAGCGGATTTACATAGAAGAAACTCTTTCCGTCCAGTGCCATACCACTTAAAACCGTATTATACAATGCCTGTTCCATCACATCTGCATATTTGCTGTCAGGCTTAATCTCTAACATTCTTCTTGCAAAGAATGCAAGTCCAATCGCAGCACAAGTCTCTGAGTAAGCTGTATCATTTGGTAAATCATAAGGGAACGAAAATGCTTCTCCCATATGGGTTCCGCCAATTCCTCCCGTAATATAAAGCTTTTCATTTACAATGTTATTCCAAAGTCTTTCACATGCTTCCAATAAGCTGTCATCCTGTGTCAGTCTCGCTACATCTGCCATACCCGAATACAAATACACTGCACGAACTGCATGTCCTACTGCTTCCTCCTGCTGTCTTACCGGCTTGTGTGCCTGATAATAGTCATATCTGTTCGGATTAGTATCCGGCTTGTATGGTCTGCCGTCAAGCTGTGCCATTGTCTCATTCTCTTTATCAAAGTATCTTGGTTCTGTACCTCTCTGATTTACGAAATACTTACTTAACTCCAGATACTTTTCATTTCCCGTTACCTCATACAAACGCACCAACGCCATCTCAGCAATCTCATGTCCCGGATAACCATTGCACTTTCCTTCTTCTGTTCCAAAATAATCTGCTACATAGTCTGCAAAACGTGCTGCTGCCTTCAAAAGCTTATCTTTACCGGTTGCCTGATAGTATGCCACTGCTCCCTCCACCAAATGACCAAGGCAATACAACTCATGATGGTCTCTCAAATTGGTAAATGCTCTGTCCATACCATTAATAATATAGTAGGTATCCAAATATCCGTTCTCCAACTGGGCTGCACATACCACATCAATTGCTTCATCAGCTGTCTTTTCCAGCTCTGCATCCGGATACTGTGTCAATGAATAACCTACAGCCTCAATCCATTTGGAAAAATCTGTATCCTGAAATACAAAACCATAAAACTTATCATTATCCGTATTCTTAGGGTCATCAGGCAATGCCTCAAAACCTCTGAAGGTATACGTTGGAGCTACGTAGCTGTTACCCTTTGCCTTTTTCTCCTTCATCATCTGACCTGCCACTCTGAAGTTATGCATGCAATAGCTTGGTGCTGCATCTTCAATCCTATCATTTAAAGCATCCCACTGATACGGAATCACTTCTGTTCTGACAAGCTCCTGCTCTCTATGCCAAAACTCATCTGTCACTTTGATATTCTTCAAATCAATCGGGGTACTGAAATTCTTCTTATCCATATGTCCTCCTATCCACTTCCATTCTGCAAAACTGCATATTACAGGATTCACGGCACAAAATGTGCCTTTTATAAGAATTTGCTTTGCAACTTCTCATAAGTTGTATAATACACATCAATTTGCCTTCATTATACTAATCCCTATTTGAATGTAAAGTGCTTCCACGATACATCTGACCTTTTACCAACAAATCTGTTCTTTTTGACAACCGGCACTTTCTTCCCTTTAAAATAGGTAGAAAGTGCTTACCATAACTTTAACAATTCCCTTTTTATAACTGCATAACTATGCAATAATTCCATGTTTTGCTCTCAAAATGCCCTCACACTATATAAAATGTTTAAAAATCGCAATTTTGAAAAATTTCTCTTTTACTTTTTGCAATTCTTTTATATAATAGGGAGAAAAGAATTTTTTTGTATTGAATTAGGAGGGTATTATGCCAAAGCGAACAGATATTCAAAAGGTACTTATCATTGGTTCCGGACCTATCATTATCGGACAGGCCTGTGAATTCGATTATTCAGGAACTCAGGCTTGTAAAGCATTGAAGAAGCTTGGATATGAAATCGTATTAGTAAACTCTAATCCGGCTACTATCATGACTGACCCTGAAACTGCTGATGTTACTTACATCGAGCCTCTTAATGTTGAGAGACTGGAGCAGATTATTGCAAAAGAAAGACCTGATGCAGTTCTTCCTAACCTTGGTGGACAGTCAGGATTAAATCTTTGTGCTGAGCTTGCAAAAGAAGGCATCTTAGACAAGTATAACGTACAGGTTATCGGTGTTCAGATTGATGCTATCGAACGTGGTGAGGACCGAGTAGAATTTAAGAAATCCATGGAAGCTATCGGTATTGAAATGGCAAGAAGTGAAGTAGCTTATTCAATAGAGGAAGCTCTTGCTATTGCTGATAAGTTAGGATATCCGGTTGTATTAAGACCTGCTTATACCATGGGTGGCGAAGGCGGCGGACTCGTATATAATAAAGAAGAACTTAAGACTGTATGTGCAAGAGGTCTTCAGGCCAGCTTAGTAGGACAGGTTCTTGTAGAAGAATCTATTCTTGGTTGGGAAGAGCTTGAGCTTGAAATCGTTCGTGACGCGGACAACAACATGATTACTGTATGTTTCATCGAGAACATCGACCCGCTTGGTGTTCATACAGGAGACTCTTTCTGTTCAGCTCCTATGCTTACTATCTCTGAGGATTGCCAGAAGAGATTACAGGAACAGGCATATAAGATTGTAGAGTCTGTTCAGGTTATCGGTGGTACAAACGTACAGTTTGCTCACGACCCTGTTACAGACCGTATCTGCGTAATTGAGATTAACCCAAGAACTTCTCGTTCTTCAGCTCTTGCTTCAAAGGCTACCGGATTCCCTATCGCTTTGGTATCCGCTATGCTTGCTGCAGGACTTACATTAAAAGATATTCCATGTGGAAAATATGGAACTCTTGATCAGTACAAGCCTGATGGTGATTACGTCGTAATCAAGTTCGCACGTTGGGCATTCGAAAAATTCAAAGGTGTTGAGGATAAGCTTGGTACTCAGATGCGCGCCGTAGGTGAAGTCATGAGTATTGGTAAGACATATAAGGAAGCATTCCAGAAGGCTATTCGAAGCCTTGAAACAGGACGTCATGGTCTCGGATTTGCTAAAGACTTTAATTCAAAGACAAAAGAGCAGCTTCTTCAGATGTTAATTACTCCTTCAAGCGAGCGTCACTTCATCATGTACGAGGCATTAAGAAAGGGCGCAACTGTTGATGAGATTCATGAAATTACTAAGGTTAAGAAGTGGTTTATCGAGCAGATGAAGGAATTAGTAGAGGAAGAAGAAGCAATCCTTGCAAATAAGGGAAGCTTACCTGCTGATGAATTGTTGATTAAGGCTAAGAAGGACGGATTCTCAGATAAGTATATCGCTAAGTTGATTAAGCGTCCTGAGGATGAGGTTCGTAACCGTCGTATTGAGCTTGGCCTTGAAGAGGCTTGGCAGGGTGTTCATGTAAGTGGTACAGAAGACAGCGCTTACTACTACTCAACCTATAATGCTGAGGATAAGAATCCTATTAAATCTGAAAAGCCAAAGGTTATGATTCTTGGTGGTGGTCCTAACCGTATCGGTCAGGGTATCGAGTTTGATTATTGTTGTGTACATGCTTCACTTGCATTAAAGAAGCTTGGTTTTGAAACAATCATCGTTAACTGTAACCCTGAGACAGTTTCTACTGACTATGATACTTCAGATAAACTTTATTTCGAGCCATTAACTCTTGAAGATGTATTAAGTATCTACAAGAAAGAGCAGCCTGTTGGTGTTATCGCACAGTTTGGTGGTCAGACACCTCTTAACCTTGCTGCCGAGCTTGAAAAAAATGGTGTTAAGATTCTCGGAACTTCACCTTCTGTCATTGACCTTGCAGAGGACCGTGATTTGTTCCGTGCTATGATGGATAAATTAGAGATTCCTATGCCAGAGTCTGGTATGGCTACTACAGTAGAAGAAGCTCTTTCTATTGCAGCTAAGATTGGATATCCTGTAATGGTTCGTCCTTCTTACGTACTTGGTGGACGTGGTATGGAAGTTGTTTACGATGATGAGAGCATGGTTAGCTACATGAATGCAGCTGTTGGTGTAACTCCTGACCGTCCAATCCTCATTGACCGATTCTTGAATCACGCTTTAGAGTGTGAGGCAGATGCTATCAGTGATGGTACTCACGCATTCGTTCCTGCTGTTATGGAACACATCGAGCTTGCCGGTGTTCACTCAGGTGACTCTGCTTGTATCATTCCTTCTGTTCATATTACAGAAGAGAATGTTGCTACAATCAAAGAATATACAAAGAAGATTGCAGAAGAAATGCATGTTAAGGGATTAATGAATATGCAGTATGCAATTGAGAATGGTAAGGTATATGTATTAGAGGCAAATCCTCGTGCATCTCGTACTGTTCCATTAGTATCTAAGGTATGTAATATCCGCATGGTACCAATTGCTACAGATATCATTACCTCTGAGATTACAGGTCGTCCTTCACCAGTATCTGCTCTTAAGGAACAGAATATTCCATATTACGGTGTAAAGGAAGCTGTATTCCCATTCAAGATGTTCCCTGAGGTTGACCCACTTCTCGGACCAGAGATGCGTTCAACAGGTGAGGTACTTGGTCTTTCATCTAACTATGGCGAGGCATTCTACAAGGCTCAGGAAGGTACAGGTTCTAAATTACCATTAAGCGGTAATGTATTAATCTCTGTTAACCGCAAGGACAAGGCTGAAATCGCTGATATTGCTAAGGCTTTCGCTGCTGACGGATTTAAGATTTTTGCTACAGGTAATACTTGTGAAGTGATTCGCGAGGCCGGTGTAGAGGTTGAATTAGTTAAGAAGTTATCTGAGGGTCGTCCAAACCTCTTAGATATGATTACAAACGGACAGTTTGACTTAATCATCAACTCTCCATTAGGCAAAGACGGTGTAAATGATGATAGTTATCTTCGTAAGGCAGCTATCAAGGCTAAGATTCCTTACATGACTACTGCTGCTGCTGCAAGTGCAACAGCACACGGTATCCACAACGTTAAGGAAAATGGTCGCTGTGAATTAAAGTCAATTCAGGAATTACACAGTGAAATTACTGAGAAACAATAACAATACACAAAAGGGACTTCCAGTCGGAAGTCCCTTTATGATTTCATTATTCATTTGCAAAGGTATATCTACCCTTACCATTACGCTTTGATTCGTATAATGCATCATCTGCTTTTTTGAAGATATCCTCAACCGGAAGATTTGCTGACTTTGTAATCGCAACTCCAATACTACAACCTATTCTCACATCACCCGAGGTATCTATACAACTTACCCTCTCTATCATAGCATATGCTTTAGAGGTCGCAATCTTTTTACTGTAAGAGCCGGGGATAAATGCAATAAATTCATCACCGCCAAATCTTCCAAGAATATCATCCTTTCGGAAGATTTCCCTTAGTGTATCTGCTACTTTGATTAATACCGTATCTCCTGCCTGATGTCCCAATTTATCATTTACCTGCTTAAAATTATCAACATCAATTACAAAAAGAATACCACCTTTATTCTCCTTGATAGATTTACCTACCTCTACTAAAGATGCATCATGATTTAGCAAATGAGTCATCGCGTCATGCTCTGCCTGTTGTTTCAAACCACTAAGCTCCTGCATATCGTTATCAATATCATCCGCACGACCGGCAATACGATAAATTTTACCATTTTCATCTGCAACACTGGTATAATACACACGATACCACTTAAAATTGCCCGTATTATCAAAGCAGGCCCTAAGCTCTCCCTTTCCGTTAACCGGTTTCTTCAAAGCCTCCATAAATGCATTCGCCAGCTTATGCAAGCTCTCATTATCCAACCACTTATGCTCATCTATTTTCTTCAGGAAATGCTTCATTTGCAGTGTTTGTATCTCATTATTTTCCGTTGCAATTCGCACTGTCAAAGTATCAACAGATGGCTCATAGTCATATGTAATCATTCCCGGAATCTCCGCCAGAGTGCGATACATAGTATTCTGCCATATCTGTTCCTGCAGCTTTTGCTTACGTTCATCCATATCCGTGATAATAACATAGAACCACTTCTTACCGTTTGCATCTGTAAATAAACGGCCTACATCGTAGAACCATTTCAGGCTTCCGTCTGCTGTCTCCACTCTGTATTCACAATATGTATAATTACCCACTGCAATCTCATCATCAATTTCCGCCAAAACACGTGCCCTGTCTTCCTTGTAGACAAAGTTCGGAAATCTGTTATTAAACTTATTATGGAACTCCTCAATCGTATAACCAAGCAATTCCAAAACAGTATCACTAACATATGCAAAGGTCTGGTCACCATCTACCTCATACTTAAATAATCCACCCGGCATCTGTTCCAGGTGTGTATTTAACTCCTTAGTAACTGCACTTAATTCTGACTGAATCTCATGAACCTTGGTTACATCCTCAACAAGCATAAAGAATATATGGCTATGTGCCCCCGATGAAACATGATGATAGGTTCCCATAATCCATCTTTCATTAATCTTCTGCTCAGACTCCCCCTTGGCTACTCCAAGCACAATCGCTTCCTCCAAGGTTGCCCTTAATTTTGCTTCTGCCGATTCCGTCATGGTTACCAGCAAATTATTTCTATATCTTTCGAATCGGTCTCTTGATATATTAACCGTTTTGTAAAAATCATCATTTACCAATAGAGCCGCCAGCTGTTCACCGTCATACTCCAATATCATGGCAGCGCCGATACAAAAGTCAAAGATAAATGAACTATTGCTGTTCGTGCGCATAAGCTCATTCAAATTCTTCAGCCCGGGTCCCTTAAAATCATTGAAAATAGTTCCCACTGACTGCTTCATCAAAAGCTTCTCAAATTCCGAAGCCGGCATCGGCTTTGCAAAATGATAACCTTGCATTACAACACAACCCAGATTTTTTAGGAAATTTGCCTGTTCTACATTTTCTACGCCTTCTGCAATAATCGGAAGTTCCAAACTGTTTGCCATACGAATCACTGCGCTAATGATATTACCGCCTCTTGAATCATGTCCCGCCTGACTCAAGAAGCGCATATCCAGCTTTAAAATATCAATCGGTACTTCCTTTAACATATTCAATGAAGAATATCCGCTTCCAAAGTCATCCATTTCAATAATAAATCCCTGACTCTGAAGCCGCTCTACCATTGTAATTAAAAGCTCCGGCTTCTCCATATATGCACTTTCTGTAATCTCTAATCGAAGAGAACGGGTAGATAATCCATATCTTTTCACCAGACCATAGATATACTGACAAAAACCCGCCTCCTGTAAATCCATTCTGGATACATTCACCGCAATCTCTATCGGAACATTTTTCGTATATTTTTCCCATTTCTGTGCATAGTCACATACCTGTTCCCACACATATCTGTCAAGCTGGGATATCTGTCCTGTCTTCTCCAATACAGGAATAAACTCGCTGGGTAGAATTTCTCCAAGGATTGCATGCTCCCAACGGCACAATGCTTCCACACCAACCATCTGGCTTGTTACATAATTATACTGCGGCTGAAACCAAATAGATAACTCACCTTCATCAATTGCCTGCTTTAAACCTTTGCTAATTAAATTCTGTCTTCTCTGTTTCTCTCCCAACGCATCGCTAAAGAAAACACACTTACTTCCGACATAACCTTTTCCGCTCTTTCTAGCAAGATTTGCATAGTCCAGCATTTGGTTAATATCCGGCGAGATAGTGTCCTGAGGTTTTAACCAATATATTCCTGCCAGCATCTCTACATCATATCTAAAATCCGAATCTCTGAAAAAGTCTCTCAATTTATCGGAAATTACTGTAAAGTGCTTCTCAAGATTCTCTCTACGCTCCTCATGTGTCAGCATGACAACAATATCCGCAGCAATACGTCCTACTGCCTCATCCTCACTCAGATTCTCTGAAATAACATCTATCCAATAACGAAGCAGACTATCTCCTGCTTCATATCCTAAAGTTTCATTAATAATCTTAAACTGACGCAAATCACAATACCAAAGAGCATATTGACAATCTTGATTTTGTAAAATCAATCTTTTGGCCGCAGAACGGAATGCATTAAAATCTAAGCATCCTGTAAGCTCATCACGATTCCCATATGATGCACCATCACGCCTTGTTCGCATGTAGTCTCTTTCCATGGCTTTTACTGCTCCTTTCATTGTTTTTCACATTTATAACGCATTGTTAAATAAATTGTATCACAATTCAAACAATTTGAATAGCTTTTTCAGAATTTTACACAATTCTTTGTATATACTAATATAAAAAAGTGTTGCCCGGCGGCAACACTCTGCAAGAATCAGCTTCGCTGATTCTTGTTTAACTTCCACTACTTTTCGAGCACTTTCCTATAAAAAAGGAGAATCCTTAATCGGATTCTCCGCCACATATTTATTCTGTAATCTTCTTCATAAATTCCGGTAATTTTGAAATCGCACTATAATAAGTAATCAGTGGGATGAAACTCTGCCCAAAGGTCTTTGTTGATGCATTACCTACCACCACTGCATCCCCTGCAATTCTTTTTGTACCGCCAACTCCCGGACTGCTTGAAACGATTGCCTGCTTAAAGGTCAATAGACCGGGGTCCAGATATTTTTCATCTCCGGTCAGCTCATAAGCAATGGCAAGCGCCTCCAATAAAAGCGTATTATTACCCAATCGATTCAAGCTTGGAAGCTCTTTATAATAGAATAACCCTACCTCTTCCATATAGCAGCTTTCTATCAAATCATCTACTGCCCGAAGCAGCATTTGCTTTATTTCCTCATCCGGAAACTCACGATAATACCGCATGACACTACCTACTGCAACTGAAATCATAAAACCGACGCGAATTACCGTATTATCCGTATATGGAGCCAGCCAGTTACCATACTGCTCTTCCCACAGCTTAAAATTATTCAATATCCATTTACACTTAGCTAACCACTTCTCATCTCCTGTTTCCACATATAATGCTGTCAATGAACGCAAAGCCCAACCGGTTTCCCTTGCATTCATCTCCCCAACACCTGCATACATTGGCGTATCCAAGAGTCGCAGAACATTTTCTCCGATACCAAGAGCTGTCTCTAAACCTCTTTCATCACCCGTAAAGTGATAGTAATCCAGTAAGCCTTCAACCCATTCATGTGAGCACACCATGACACCGTTCTTACAATGACCGTTCGTATGCTCCCACTGTCCTCCAAGATAAAGAGAGTCTTTATGATAATGACATACATCCACATCCATCCAATGACGGCATGATGCAATATTATAATCCATAAATCTTCGGATACCTGTACGGACATACTCCAACGCACAAGCATGTGGATAATCATATTCGTTATTACACCACACCAACTCACCATTTCCTCTTCCCTGTGCAGTATAATTCGGGTCCGGTGAATCTCCAAAATTCAATATTCCATAGCATCGCGAATGCCCATCAGCCTTGGCAATCAGCGACTGTTCCACATCTATATTGCGATTCTTTGGAAAAATATCAGGATAAAGTCCCGATTCCTGATAAACCCGTGATGAAAGATATGGTCTGTCAGGCATCTGATAAATCAAACTTCGGTTGTCCAGTTCCAACAGGCTTTCCTCGGCTTTATGGAAATGCAGTAGAAAGCGTTGTTCCCGCGACATTCCCGATTGCATTTCTACCTTTTCAATATTCTTAGGTACCAGCATCAGACTAATTCCATTCTTGTCAGCCAGTACAGCCTTCGGATAATTCTGCTGTGCCTGATATATCGAAGCACAAACACCACCTTTATCATCCGTACAATCAGCAAAAAAGGTTCCATAGAATACTTCCGCTATATGTTCATTACTTTCCTTCATCAAATATGGCGCATCTACATACTTGCAAACCGCATTTCCGGCTTTTCCTACATAAAAATCCGTCTTATAATTTGAACTGGCAACACAGGTTCTAATCTCTTCAACAGGTGCCTGTCTTTCTATTTCTTCTAACTCTAAGATACCGTTCGTGTGCAGTCTCTCTCTTGCCGAAAAATCCTGCTCCGCTACCAGACTTCTGAATACCTTCTCATGCTGTGATACATCTGTCACATCTGTATGTCGAAATACATGAAAACTTAACGAAGCTATATGCAGGGAATCCTCTGTTGTATTTATGATTCGATAAGCAATCTCTAACCATGGCTTATTAGCATATGCCGTCACAGATATCGTAAAGGCGATTTCTTTTTCCCCAATATTCCGTCCCTTAGCTGATATAATTGTTGCTACAGGACCTGTTTCCTGTACCTTCCAATCCTCTATCCAAACCTTGTATTGACACCCATCTCCATCCTCCAATACAGGTCCTACAAACTGTTCCTTTTCATATCGACAGCCCTCTGCTTCCAGCCATGAAAACAACTGACTGCTTTTATTCTCTACTGCAAAAGAAATCCTACCGGTATGCACTGTTATTCTCTCTTCACTCTGCTCTATCCGCATATCAGGTGCATCTGACACAAACTCTGAATTCGTATCACATAGCAAAGTAGCACTCTGATTTGCAGGCAAATCTGCCATAAAACGCAGAAACAGGAATCGTACCGAACCATCTCTGTGATAAGATGTTACCTTCTTCTGCATCGGTACTGCCTTACCGTTCTGAAGCACCGCAATCTTACTTAAATCCTTTAATTCCCCCTTCTTCATCGGAATACCGATATAACACGGCTCCTCTAGTCTTGGATAACGATACAGCTTGTCAAAATAAAGTTCCATCATAGACCTACCTCACTTTCTCTACAAAACTACTGAAACAAATACCTTTTAAAATAATAACCATCCAGTCCGCTATCTGCCTCTTTCAGGTGCTCAATTCCCATAGCAGACTTTACTTCCTCCAAGGTCGCATCCCTTTCATCCACAGGATTTGACAGATAAATCATAACACTCTGTCCCTCTTCATATTCATAACTCTCCAAAAATGCCATATTACTTCTGCGCAAAATCACACTTTTCTCACATTGGCTTAATATATAGGAATCCTTGGCATATGCCTGCCACGAAGTTTCAGGAATCATATACACGCATACCGTATTCTCCGGTACTTCTACTGTCAGCTGTCCATCATCCGTCAAATGCTCGGGCTTATACATAAAGCAATTAGATAACAAAAAGATTACCATTACCATCAATGCACATCCTACAGTTCGAAGCTTTTCATTTCGGCATAACAGTCTTCCATAGAAATCAATTGTTAACATAATTGCCAGAAAGACAAAGGGCATAATACACATGATATAACGGTTATGAACCATCGGTGTTGATACTGCCACAAAGAAAAAATAGAAAAGCGGTGGCAGAAAAATCAGCCAATCCAAATCCCGGTGCTTCTTCTGAAACACTACAACAGCTGCTGTAACGCAGGCAAGCAAAAGTAATATCAATAAAACAACTGCCTGCCCTCCCATACAAGTCTTTGCAAGCTCTCGAAACATCTGCACAATCAGATTCCAGTAATTCTCTACACTGCTGATTGCCTCCCTGAAATCATCACCACGATAATCAGAGAAAAAATGTTTCAAAGAAAACGGCCATATTACCACACCTATCACTGCTGCATAAATGTACTGCCTGATATAAGTCCAACTCTTCTTTATCTGACCCGACTTACACATTATCACCAGCGCAGCCGCCATCATAAGCGCTGCATAAACCACATAATAATAAAGTGTATAATAGCCAAGCACCACTAAGATTATCAATGTCAGCTTTTGTTTCCTTTTAAGTTCCCAGTTATTCTTCTGCAAATATAAGTGAAAATAACATAATGCCATCGTCAAAAGGGTAATCACTCCATACATTCTAAAAAATACCATATTAGACTGAAACCCCATACTAAGCCCATACACCAACACTGTCGCATAAGCAACCCATGATTTGGAAATGTACTGCCTTACCATACGATACAGCAAAAGCAATGTTGCCATCAAAGCAACAAAATTCACACTAAATCCATGCCACTTGGAAAAACTTCCTGTAAACAAGGAGCATACCGTATGTAATAAAATATAATAAAAGGGCGGATGCACATCAGCTCTCTGATTATAATATACAGAAACATAATTAAAGCCTGTCCCCTCTTCTACCGTTAAGTAATTCTTATAATACTCTCCGGGCAGCCATGTAGTCTGCACCCAAGGCTGATTGTTATTATATTGTGCCTCTCTGTATTTCTCATACAAATCAGTCTGTCGAAATTGAAAATCCGCTTCTTTCAATATCTGAAAGTCCTTCCAGAAATTACGCAATAGGTCGCCTATATTATTACCTGCACCGTATTCCTGCATGAAATCATTGATACTGTAAGCTCCACTGTCACCTTCCTGAGGAAACGGCATATAATTACTGTTGGATAATCCATAGGAATAAATTTCATCTACATGAAAACCTTCTTTTCGATAACCATTCCATATCGATACTCCTGCCACTAACAACATGATAAGCAACAGCAGAAGACCTTCCCTCACTTTATCTTTACTATACTTCCCTGTTTTCATACTAACTCCTTATGTCTGACTTCGACTCTGAATAAAAAACACACTTTTATTATCATAAAAAAGTGTGTTCTACTATATTATATCATACTTATTATTATGCGCCCATACAAAACTGAATCTTTACAACTTCATCTGAAATATTTAACGCATGGTCTCCAATTCTCTCAAAATCAGTCAACATCTCTGAAAACAGAATACTTCCCTCATCTGTACAGGTTCCTGCCTGAATACGGTTGAACATATTGTTGCGATATTCCTTTGTCATATCATCAATCTTCTGCTCAAGGCAAGCAATCTGTGCATGCCAGTCTACCACATCATCACTCTCAACAAGCAACAAAGCCAGCATTCTGTCACATATTCTCTGCATCTGTGCAATTTCTTCCTGCGCCATCTGAGAGAAATGAATATTCTTCTCTCGTATCATGTTAGAATAACCGGCCACATTGATTGCATGGTCTCCAATTCTCTCTATATTACTGGTAATCAGAAAATAGGAACTAAAGATTCCGCTACCTCTTTCCGTTCTCTCATGTGCGCTAACACGGGAGATATATTTTGCAATCTCCTTATTCAGGTAGTCAATATATTCCTCTCCCTTTTCTACCTCCTCCATTACCTCTTCATCAAGATTGGCAAAAACATCAAACGCCTTATGTACATTATCCTTCGCCATAGTAAGCATTCTGCAAATCTCATTCTTTGTTTCCTCCATACTCATGGCTGAAACTCCTAATGCATCCTCATTGATATTCTTAATATGCTGCAAATGATGCACTAAATCCGTATCCTCTGCGATTTCTTTATCCTTCAACAGCTTTTCAGCAAACATGGCAAGATAATTACCAAATGGTATCAAAAGAATAGTGGTTGTTACATTAAATAACGTATGCATATTGGCAATCTGTGCTGACGCCTTATCCGGAGTAAAGCTCTCTACCCACATCACAAGCGGCGTTACCAGACATAATATCGTAAACACTACTGTACCGATTACATTAAAAGAAATATGTATCACTGTGGTTCTTCTTGCATTGCGACCGGTTCCGATGGATGCCAAAAGCGCTGTAATACAGGTACCGATATTCTGTCCGAATAATACATATACTGCACTGCTTAAACCAATGACTCCACTATCGGCCAAAGCCTGTAAAATGCCGACCGATGCAGAAGAGGACTGAATAACGGCAGTAAATACCGTTCCTGCCAAAATACCAAGAATCGGGTTTTCAAAGTTGGTTAACAGGCTTACAAAGCCTTCATGATTGGCAAGAGGCTTCATAGCTGCGCCCATCATATCCATACCAATAAAGAGAATACCTAAGCCTGCAAAAATATTTCCAATATGATGCAGCTTTACATTCTTAGAGAATACGACCATCGCCACACCTAAAAAGGCAATGACAGGTGCAATTGCTCCCACATCCAAAGCAATCAACTGTCCTGTAATCGTCGTACCAATATTGGCACCCATAATAATCCAAACAGCCTGGCGCAATGTCATCATACCACAGTTAACAAAACCTACAACCATAACAGTAGTTGCTGATGATGACTGAATGATTGCCGTAATAACAGCACCAACCAATACTCCTAAAAAACGGTTCGCAGTCAGCTTCTCTAAGATACTCTTCATCTTATTACCAACAGCAGCCTCTAAGCCTGCACTCATCATTTGCATTCCATATAAAAACAATGCAAGTCCGCCTAATAAACCAAATCCATCTGTCAGTGTCATTTATTTCTCCTCATCTTTAAAACTATAACCTACACTCAGCTCATTCTTGATATATTTGTTCTCGCCGGGTTTTTCATGAAACTTCTTTCTGATATTTGCCATATTCACCTGAAGCTTCTTAACACTGCCTGCGTCCGCGTATCCCCATATCTTCTTTATAATCTCAGAATATGTCAATACACGTCCTGCATGAATCGATAAGAGTTCCACAATATTATACTCTGTCTGTGTCAGTTTAATCTCTTCTCCATCCAATACAATGCTTCTGCGCTCATAATCAATTGTCATATTGTTTACTGTAAAGGACTTACCTACCTGACGCTCGCCCTCCTCCTGACGAGTACTTCTAAGCGTTGCCCTTACTCTGGCAAGAAATTCATTCGTTCCAAAAGGCTTAGTCACATAATCATTGGCACCTAAATCCAATGCCTTTACCTTATCAATCTCATTTGTTCGTGCTGACAGAATAATAATCGGCGTCGCAAACTCCTCTCTTATACCACGAATCAAATCTAATCCATCCATATCCGGCAACCCCAAATCTAAAATTACCAGATTAGGACAATGCGATAAAAACATCGTCTTACCATTACTACCGTTATTTGCACATAGCACCTGATAGCCATTGGTTTCCAATATAGTCTTTATAAAATTTCGGATATTATTTTCGTCCTCAACTACCAAAATCTTATATTTATTGCTCATTTTCCTCATCCTCCATATCTAAACAGAATCGAAAACAGCAGCCTCCTTGCGAGTTATTCTCCACCATAATACTTCCCTCATGTGCCCTAATAATAGATGCACACACCGATAAGCCGATTCCCATGCTGCTTTTCTGACAATCTGCCGGAGCATTCTTTTTCTCAAAATAGCCTGTAAAAATATCGTTCATTCTTTCCTTATCAATCCCACACCCATCATCAATAATCTCAAAAAATGCCTTTTGGTTAAAAATATACACCTTAAGAATGAGCCTTGTCATTCCTACTGCATGCTGTACCGCATTCTCCAGAATATTCACAACTACCTGTTCAATCAGTGTCGCATCCATTGGAATCATAACAAAATCCTCCGGTATACTCACCTCTATCTCCTGATTCGGATAGCGCTTACGAAAACGCACCAGGACAGCATCAATTAATTCCTCTAAAACAACCGGACTCTTGACAATCTTCATCTTTACATTGTCAATTCTGGTAACAGTAAGTAAATTCTCTACCATGCCTACTAACCACTGGGAATCATCTCTGATTCCATTAGCAAGCTGAATCATCTGCTCCTTAGACAAATCATCATACTTCTCTACAATTGCAGAACTGGAACCATATATGGTTGTTAACGGCGTTCTTAAATCATGCGATACTGCACGAAGAAGATTGGCACGCATCTTTTCTTTTTCCCCCTCAGCCTGTAATTTATCCTGCTGACGCACCTTCGTCATCAATGCACTGGTAAAAATCGTAATCACCAACATAATCACTGCAGATACCAAATTAACAGGGATACTGAAGTTAAATTTAAAATATGGAAATGTAAATGCATAGTTCAGTGCCATCACGCTGACTATGGAACCTGCCACTCCATACCAATAACCATCTGTATACATCGCAATCAAAAATACCGCCAAAACAAACAGCGCCGGAATCAGCGTGCTTGCTTCCAGTAACTCTGAAATAAAAAGACTAATTACAAAAAATGTAAAGAGTACAATTGTTGAAAAAATAATGTTTTTCGGTCTTCTGTTTTTATCCATACTGCCTCCCTCACACATGATAACATCTTGTCAGTAAAGAAACAGTTAAGATTTGAATCTTAACCGCTTTTCATGCATATTATTCTAGCACATTCAAAAGCCTGTGGTCATAAAAACCACAGGCTTTTCTTATCTTCCTATAAATACAATCATCAAAATCCCATAAACAATCGGTTGGTGTAACATATAAATAATCAGCGAATGCTTCCCTATCCATTCCAACAAACGATTCTTAAAATGATAACAATAATTCAGCAGTTTCTTACTTTCCATCAGCTTATGTATGTAATACCCTGCCGCATACAGAAATATCCACGGAATTAGCGAAAAGTAATCTGTTGAATAAAATCCCCTTGCAGGAAATCCCAGATAGGTCGTGAAGCTGTTTGCATACCACGAATCAGGCAGTTCAAAAATCTGCCATACGCCAACTCCTAATCCTCCCGAATTCACATTTCTCGTCAATATAAACAAACCAAAGCTGATAAGAATTCCCATTACCGGGGGACATTTGCATAAACACTTGTCTAATGGAATAAACACCAACATACAGCTTCCAAGTAATGTTAATACTCCAAACACCACAATATTAGAAGGCATGACAATCGCAGTCACCACTGTAACCAAAATTCCTGCGACAAATACCATTAGTCCACGCCTTAATTTCCTCCTGCCAAAGCTCCAGCAAAAACCGGACAGTAGGATGAATCCCCAACAGATACTCTGCTGCCAGTAATATGCAGCCTCGGACCGATACCACTTCCAATTTATTCCAAATATATAAACAATATCCCATACAGTATGATAAATCACCATGCTAATGATAATCAAACCTCTTATACTATCCAACATAGCATATCTCTTCATTTGCAACTCCTCCTACCAAAAGTATAGCATATAGATACACTTGATACCAAAGAGTTTGTTTACCATAGCATGAATTATGTAAATATGATACACTATATTTATCTTTATTTTAGTAAAAGGAGAGAATTTATGCAAAAAGGAAATTGGCGTGCGTTATTACCAATCGGAGTTTTTTTATTTTTATACTTAGGACTTGGACTGTTGTTTGAATACGGTCTTGGAATCGCAATGGGATTCTACAATATCCCCATCGTAGTTTCATTTCTTGTAGCTTTATTAGTGGCATTTATTCAGAATCCTGCCTTAAAGTTTGATGAAAAGTTAGAGGTCATTGCAAAAGGTGTGGGAGACAAGAATATTATTACAATGATTTTGATTTTCCTTACAGCCGGCGTATTTGTGGGTGTTGTAGGCAGAAGCAGTGCAGAGAGTGTTGCTTATTTCCTCTTATCCATTTTCCCTGCGCAGTTTGCTGTATTGGTATTATTTATTGTCAGCTGTTTTGTATCTCTTGCCATGGGTACCTCCGTTGGTACGATTACATTGATTACACCAATTTCTATTGCTGTAGCCAATGCGTCCGGCTTTTCACCTGCCTTATGTGTTGGTACCGTTATCAGCGGCGCTATGTTTGGTGATAATCTGTCATTTATTTCAGATACAACCATCGCAGCCTGCAATGGACAGGGCTGTGAAATGAAGGACAAATTCAAAGCTAATTTTTTCATTGCCCTTCCTGCTGCTATCGCAAGCACAGTAATTATTTTAGCTTTGTCACTAAATAACGAAGTAACCGCCGGTGTTGACTTATCCTATAACCTGGTACAGATTGTGCCTTATATTCTTGTTCTAATTGGAGGGATTGTTGGAATTAATGTATTTATCGTTTTACTAATCGGTATTACTTCAGGTGCCTTTATTATGTTGGTTACAAATGCAACCGCACCTACGGACCTACTTGCAAATATGGGCTCAGGTGTATCAGGTATGTATGAAACCATCATGGTTACGATTCTGGTATCTGCTATCTGCGCATTAATTCGTGAATACGGCGGTTTTCAGGCAATTCTATCCTTTATTCGACGCGTGTTTAAAAACACAAAAGGCGGAAAGTTAGGTATGGGACTTCTGGTTGGTGCTATGGATATTGCTACTGCCAATAATACAGTTGCCATTGTAATGGCAAATCCAATTGCCAAAGAAATTTCAGAGGAATACGACATCTCACCAAAGAATGCTGCTTCCATACTGGATACCTTCTCTTGTATCTTCCAAAGTATCATTCCATACGGTGCACAGATATTAGTAGCAATTTCTGCGGCTACAGAGCTTGGTTGTGAACTATCAGCTTTTGATATTATACCAAACTTGTTTTATCCGTATATGTTACTCATCAGCTGTCTAATTGCTATTTTTGCCTTTGGCGAAAAGAAGAAACAATAAACAAAACCTTGGAGTATGGCTTCAACACCAACTCCAAGGTTTCTTTTTATTTCTTACTTCGCACTCTGGCTAAACTGCTGCTTTACTTCCTGAAGCTTTCTATCCTCTGCCATTGGTGTCGGATATAAGCCCTTTGTATGCATCATCTGAAATACATCCTGCTGAATCTCATGCTCCTGATTTAAAATATGAAGCATTGTCTTTCTCACATCCTCATGCACACACTCATTTGCCGCAGTATTAAACTCTGCAGTTGATGCCTTCTGTGTGGCTAAAGCATCACCTAAGATTTCCTTCTCTGTATAAATCCCCTGCATATCCTTACCTCCTTATGATAACTTTGAGTAGAGTTCATTAAAATGTCCCTGATGCTTCTGCGAAATACTCTGCATCTTGCATCTTAATTCTTCAGTGTCTGCATGCTCTGCAAGCATCTGATATTTCTTTACCAAAAGCTCCTCCTCGGAAAGTAAGGATTTAATTGTTGCCAATTCCTTTTCTGATAGCTTTATCATGAAAATACCTCCTCATTTACCTCATACTATTTGAATAGTCGCCATTTACGCCGACTACACAAATAGTATCTGCAAACAAGAAGGTATTTATACTTTACTGATATCTCTGTTCAATAATTTCCTGTGTCAAATGAACCACAGAATATTCTTTTTCATCAATTTTTAAAACATCAATTGATTCATATGCGCTAAAAATTTCTTCATCCATATAATGGAATTTTACAGGCTGTTCTCCTGTCTCTAAAGTTTCAATAATAGCCTGTACTCTTGGTCCATGCAAGGGATTACACTCCGCAATACAGGCTATCTTTCCCTTTAATGCATAGCTCATGGCATCGCGCTTTACGCCATCAAAGGATACCACCATAATCTCACCGTTCCCAATATCTAATCCAACCTTTTTTCCGGTTGCCTCGATAGCTTCTATTGCGCCATATGCTTCATTATCATTTTCACAATATACTACATTGATATTGTCGTATTGCTTCAGGAATTCCTCCATAACTTCTTTTCCCTTGGTTCTTGTAAAGTCTCCCGGCTTTTCTTCCAGCAAATCCCAACCATAGGCTTCTACTGCATCTCTAAGTCTCTTGGTTCTTCCAATCTGTGAAGAACCGCCAAGTGTTCCCTGAATATTAACAATATGTACATCCTTGGCTGCTATATTATTTTTCAGTGTATATTGTCTGAGCCACTCCGTAACCTTTTGTCCTTCCAGTTCAAAGTCGGCACCTACCCAACAGGTAAACAGACTCTCATCAGCTACATCTACCATTCGGTCTACAATAATCACCGGAATATCTGCATCCTTTGCCTCCTGCAACACAGTATCCCAACCCTTTTCTGTAACAGGTGCCAATATAATGTAATCAACCTCCTGCTGTATAAAGGTGCGGATTGCCATAATCTGATTTGCCTGCTTTTGCTGCCCATCCTCAAAAATCAACTCATAGCCATTCTCTTCCGTGAAGGTATTTATGATAGATTCTGTATGTGCACTTCGCCAGTCTGATTCTGCTCCAAGCTGCGAAAAACCTACTACTATGTTTTCCTTTACTTCTTCCTTAACAGTGTCCGATGGTGCTCCTCCATCCTTATCACTGCTTCCACAACCAATCATCATCAAGCCGAATATTATAGTCAACATGATTGCTAAGGACCTCTTAAACATACTTATTCTTCTCCAATACTATTACATTCTTCCTCTTTGTCTGTATCCTCTTCCAAAAGCGGTTCTGTTTCTGTTTCTTCTATAGCTACCGTTTCTTCCAAAGCTACCGTTTCTTCCATAGCTACTGTTTCTTCCAAAGCTACTGTTTCTTCCAAAGCTACTGTTTCTCCCTCTGTCTCAACTACACTTTCTGTCTCACCACTAAAATAAGACACAGATTCTTCCAACTCCTTCGCCATTGTATTCATCTTCTCGCAATTGTCATTAACAGTCTTAACCTCTTCTATAATCTCAAAAATATTTGCATTTACCTCTTCATTATTTGCGGTATTCTCCTCACATATTGCGCTAAGAGTATGCACATTCTGAATAATATTTTCTTTATACTCTGTCAGGTTCTCTGTCTTACCTGCAATCGCACGGATTTCTTCCACTGATTGATGAATCTCGTTACTCAGTTCATCATACTTCTGCTGCGTAATCGCAACGCTCTCCTGCTCCAGCATAATAATAGAACAAACACCCTCTGCCAGCTCTACAGACTTTCTTGACTTCTCTGTGATGGTATTGGCAAGATTCTTAATCATCTCAGCACCCTGTGCACTCTGCTCTGACAGCTTTCTGATTTCCTCTGCAACTACCGAGAAACCACGACCGGCTTCTCCTGCTCTGGCAGCCTCTATTGATGCATTTAAGCTCAAAAGATTGGTCTGCTCTGAAATTCCAAGAATTAATTCAACCGCCTCGTCAATCTCGGCTATAGAATCATTGGTCTGCTTTATCTGCATAGTGATACTGTTAACAGCATCTACCGATGCCTTGGTATTCTCCAGAATTTCTTCCATATCAGCCTTTGCTTCACTGTTTGTCGCTAATATATCCTTAGAATTTTTATTCAAATGGTCTACATTCTCGGAAATGTCATTTACACAATTACCGATTTCATCCATCTGGTCGCTGATACTCTGTACGTTATCCGTCAGTGAAAGCATAGCTGTAGAAAGCTCATCTACTGCTGTTGTAATCTGGTTTGCCCTGCGGTTGGTACTCTCACTTAATTCTGTGGCTTCTGCAATGTTCTCTACCAATACCTGAGATACCGATTTCACCTTTCCAATCGTATTGGAAAGATTATCCTGCATCATTGCCGTATCTTCTAAAAGAATATTCATCTCTTTGACAGAACTGCTCTTTTTCTCCTGAATACTCAAATCTCCCTGCGCCAACGCCGTAATATTTTTGCCGATTGCATCAAAGGTTTTTATTAATTTCTTACTAAAAATCATAGCAACCAATGCAAATACAACTATTAATACAGCTGCTATCACAACAAAATTGGTAACAATTTCTATCATTCCGCCGGTTACATCACCAACGAGCTGACAAGCAACTGCAACGCCGATAATATCACCCTGTACCTCTATCGGCATACAGTATGCATAATAGTAGCTTCCGTTAATCTCTACATTATCCTCAAAATAACCTTCCGGCATATCGTATCTGTCACTTAAAACATCTCTCTGGAAAATAATTTCTCTCACACGATAATCATTCTCATTCTTGACAGAGGCAGTACAGCTACTTTCCAAAATGATTGCCATCTCAATATTCTGACTCTTCAGGCTGTCAATGTAATCATAATAATCCGTTACACTAACCGCAGTAATCTCATTTTCCTTACAATGACTTGCTAAATTATTAGAAACCAGATACAGCTTCTCCTTGGCAGCATCTTCCAAATTACCCTTTGTCAAAAACAGGGATACCACGCTAATAATAATAACCGATAACATCAACGGTATAATCGAAATACTAATGAGCATTGCAAACAAATTAAAAGACAGATTTTTTTTCTTCATCTCGAATTCTCCTTTTTGAATTGTCTACATCCCCTTATAACATTATAACTTTTTTTTGATACTTTGAAAACACAAATTTCCAGGATAATCAGAAAACAGAATAAAAGCCCAAGAATATTCATACTCTTGAGCTTATTATTCCATTTTGTATTTATTTCATTGCTATCCTTTTCTTGCCGCTCTCTTCTTACGTGCAATAACCACACTCTGTACCAATAAGAAAACACAAAGCATCGTTGCAATCGTAATATTTGTCCACCATGCTTCACCCAAACCTGCTGATGATACAATATTCTTAATTGTACTTAAAGACAGCACGCCAAACAGTGTTCCTAAAATATTACCTACACCACCTGTTAACAGCGTTCCACCGATAATAGAAGATGCAATCGCATTCATCTCCATACCTGACGCATGAGATGCTGCTCCTGAGCCTACATAAAGAAAATATACATATCCACCAATACCTGCTAATAAGCCTGATAACAGGTATGAAATGAACTTTGTTCTCTTCACATTAATTCCAAGCATTAATGCACTCTGTGTATTACCTCCTACTGCATAGAAGTTACGTCCAAGCTTTGTCCATCTCAACATACAGAAGAAAACAACAACAACCAGAATTGCTACAACGACACCTATCTGAATATATGCATCCACATACTTACCAAGTCTGTTCACAGAGCCCATAAACGGTACCACAATTCTTGTATCCTTTAATGCTACAAACGCTTCATTTGCAACGTTAAACGGATTCGTATGTACAATGGTTGTCATACCTCTTGCAAAGAACATACCTGCCAATGTTACAATAAACGGCTGAATATCCAGATAAGCAATTAAAAATCCCTGTACCAAGCCAAATGCCAAACCGATAGCTAATGCAATCAGAATCGAACCAAATATATTTCCGTCATGATAGTCTAAATACACTGCACATGACATACTCACCAGTGCAACCACACCGCCTACTGAAATATCAATACCACCGGTAATCATTACCAGACTCATACCAACCGATACAATAATCAATGCCGCATTTGCATTCAAAATATTAAAGAAGGTCTGCGCTTTTAAAAATCCACTGCCAAGGAAAATCATGGCACATAAATACATCACAAAGAATACCACAATTGTAATCAGCAATAAGAGATTTGTATCTGAGAGGTTTTTCAATTTATTCTTCATATTAAGCTACCTCCTTTGCTGTCTTACCTGAATTGAATTTCTTAGCCAAATCTGACATTTTCTTTCTAACTGTCGGTGCACTCATAACTACCAGAATAATAACGACAACCGCCTTGTATGCTGACAATGCATCTGACTGCACATTAAACTTATAAAGTGTTGTTGTTAAGAACTGGATTACATACGCTCCGATAATGGAAGCTGTCATGTTAAATTTACCGCCGCTTAACGCATTACCTCCCAAAGCAACTGCAAGAATAGCATCCATTTCAATATCCTTTGCAATAACCGAATAGTTAATCGTTGACAGACGGCTTACCTTAATCAATGCTGCTACAGCAACACAAATACCAAGAATCACAAAGCTTAAAAACTTTACAAACTTTGGATTCAAACCATTCAATCTGGCTGAACTTTCATTAATACCAACCGCCTGCGTATAAAGCCCAAGTGTTGTAAACTTTAATACCAATGCAATGATTAACATACATGCCAAAGCAATAAAGAATGGCGTAGGAATCGGAATTCCCGGTATGAAGCCACCAAAATAAGTAAAGGAAACATCATTTACAATCGGAAGCTCATTATTATTAATCCAAGCGGCAATGGAACGGCCTGCTGTATAGAGAATCAATGTTGCAACCATCGGCTGAATCTTGAAATATGCAACCAGCACACCATTAAATGCACCAAACAACATAGCTACCACACAGGCAATCAAAAATGCTGCAATAATCGGCATCTGCAATGTCTCTGCACGGGAATTACTTCCACACAGCATTCTCAGCATCACACTACCCGCAATGGCAATGGCTGAGCCGACACTGATATCCTGACCGCCGGATGCTGCTGTAACAAGTGTCATTCCGATTGCAAGAATGGCAAGCTCTGAACCATAGTCAAGAATCGTTATCAAATAGCCTGATAACACAGGATTTCCCGCACTGTTATAACCTAAAGTAATCTTAAAAAAGGACGGGTCACAAATCAGGTTGAATACAGCTAACAACAACAGGGCTGCTACCGGAATAAAAATCTGGTTTTTAAATATTTTTGTAATCTTAGGCATTATTCCATGTCACCTCCTGCAATTGTTCCCATAATCTTATTCTGGGTCAAATCTTCACCTGTCAATTCGCCTACTACCTTACGGTCACGCATAACCACAAGTCTTGAACAGGTACGAAGCATTTCATCTGTCTCTGAAGAAATAAAGGTAATACTCATACCTTCAGAAGCCAGCTTTAATACTAATTTCTGGATATCAATCTTAGTACCGACATCAATACCTCTTGTCGGTTCATCCAGAATCAGATATTCCGGATGCGTCAGCAGCCATCTTGCAAGAATAACCTTCTGCTGATTACCTCCTGACAATGACTTAATCGGTGTATCCGCCGATGCTGTCTTAATACCAAGCAGCTTAATATACTCATCTGCAAACTGATAGGCTTCTGCCTTGGAAAATGGTTTAAAGAAGCCCTTCATTACCTGTAATGCGAGAATAATATTCTCTCTTACAGACAAATCGCCTATAATACCGTCTATCTTTCTATCTTCCGGAAGATAAGCAATACCATTCTTCATGGCATCTATTGGCTTATTAATCTTAATGGTCTTTCCATTCTTCTTCGCAGTTCCGCCAATCACACGGTCTGCTCCGAATATCGCACGGACACATTCACTTCTACCTGAACCAAGCAAGCCCGTAAATCCGTTTACTTCACCCTTCTTAATATAGAAATCAAACGGTTTAATTCCTTCCGTGCTCTCTAATCCTTCAAATTCAAAAGCCGATTCACCCGCATCCTCCTTATCGTAAACCGCCTGCTCACTGCGAATATCCGACATATCATCCAGTTCTTTTCCAAGCATCTTTGAAACAAGCTGTACACGAGGAAGCTCTTTAATTTCATATTCTCCTACTAACTTTCCGTCACGGAGTACCGTAATCTTATCACACACTTCATATACCTGGTCCAGGAAGTGTGTTACGAAGATAATGCCAACTCCCCGCTCTCTTAACTCTCTCATCAATTTAAAAAGCTTCTGAACCTCATTATCATCTAATGAAGACGTCGGCTCATCCAGAATCAGCACCTTACAATCCATATCCACTGCTCTTGCAATCGCAACCATCTGCTGAACTGCTATAGAACAGCTTGAAAGCTGCTGTGCAGCCTTTGCCGGAATATCCAACGACTGTAATATCTTATCTGCATCTGTGTTCATCTTCTTCCAATTCTGCAGCATTCCTTCCGTACGTCCGATATACATATTTTCTGCAACAGATAAATTGGGACACAATGTAATCTCCTGATATACAGTACTGATTCCTAATCTTTGTGCATCCTGTGGCGAACGAATTGCCACCGCTTTATCGATTCCCTTTAAGAAAATCTGACCCTCATCTTTTTCATATACTCCGGTTAATACCTTAATCAGAGTAGACTTTCCGGCACCATTCTCACCCATTAAGGCATGAATCTCACCTTCACACAGTGTAAAATCTACCCCCTGCAAGGCCTTAACACCCGGAAAACTCTTATGAATATTTCTCATTTCCAAAACATGATTATCTTTCACCAGTGTATCCACTCCCTAATACATTATAGATATAGAGAAAGCGTGGCGAGCGTACGAAAAATCTTTACGCTGCGCCACGCCTTCCTACTTATCAGCTAATACCGAATCTAACTATTAGATACCGTATTTATCAACATCTTCCTGTGTGATTGTTGTAGCATCGAAGCCCTTCTCATCCATGATGATTGTCTTCTCTGAAAGAGTCTCACCCTTCTCAAGCTTCTGGATAATGTCATGAATGTAAGAAGCCTGGAATGGATTACACTGTCCATCATAGTTCCAGTTCTGCTTCAAAAGCTCTTCTAATGCCCACTTATTGCAGTCAAATCCCATGATAATAACGTCTCCGCCAACACCGTGAGAAATGTTTGCCTTATCAAGAGCTGCTACAGCACCCTTAGCCATATCGTCGTTCTCTGCGTAAACTACGTTGAAGCTCTCGCCTGAATCGATAACTGACTGTACAATCTGCTGTGCCTTCTCTGCATTCCACTCTGCTGTCTGCTGTGTAACAATTGTCCATCCGTCAGATGCTACTGCTGCATCAACTGCACCTGAACGTCCCTTCTGAGCTGCTGAACCCATTACACCCTGAATATGTATAATCTTATACTCGCTAAGATTCTGGCTCTTTAACCAATTAACTGCTGTCTCGCCTTCCTTCTCCATATCTGAAACGATAGAAGCCTCGTAAAGACTTGGGTCTGCATCGATTGTACGGTCAAATAAGATAACCTTTGTACCTGCATCCTTAGCATCCTTTAATACGGAATCCCAACCTGCTGTATCTGCAGCCGAAAGAAGAAGATAATCAACGCCGTCCTGAATGAACTGCTGTGCAGCTGTAATCTGCTCGTCATTCTTTAAGCTGTAAGCAAAGGATGCATCATATCCGTTTGCCTCTGTGAACTTCTCTCTCATATCCTTGTCGTTTGCTGTACGATAACCTGACTCATTTGGGTCGTTGTTAATGATACCAACCTTGATTAATCCATCTGAGCCGCCTGAAGTTTCTGCTGCACCACAAGCTGTTAATCCCAACACCATTGTCATTGCCATAATGACTGCTAAAATTTTTCTTTTCATTTTAAAGCCTCCCATAAGATTATTTGTGAAAGTTTTTCACATACACAAAATGCATATTTTACATGGAGTGTATGTTTGTATCCTTTGCGGTTAAGTATTTCTTAACTGAATACATCTTATCGTGCTTTTGTCAAGGAATCCATGCAAATATCACATACAAAAGTTGATTTTTTTATGTAACCTTTTGAAAAGTTGATTTTCTTATGAAATTTGTTTGATATTTTAAACCATTTGTTCTTTCTCTATACAGGGCAATATGACGGCAACGACTGTTCCTTTTCCATACACGCTGTCAATGGTAATACCGTATTCTTCGCCAAAATTCAGTCTGATACGTTCATTTACATTATATAACGCATAGCTTCCCTTCCCATCGGCCTCCTGCCTCTTGATATTGCATCTGACCTGTTCTAATCGTTCCGGTGTAATACCAATTCCATTATCCTCTATCTGCAGGCAAAAAACATTTCCCTGTAAATATCCGGTAACCAGTATCTTCCCGACGCCTCTCTTATTCTTAATTCCGTGATATAACGCATTCTCCACCAACGGCTGTATGGTAATCTTGGGAATCTGATATTCCATCAGTTCCTCGGGAATCTGTAACTCATACTCAAGAATATCCTGATATCGCACCTGTTGAATCTCCAAATAGCTCCTGACATGCATCATTTCTTCACTGACCGATACCACATCTTTTCCCTGATTCAGCGATGAGCGGAAAAATTCTGACAGACTTCCTACCATACTTACTACCTTTTTCTGCTCTCCTGCCTCTGCAAGCCACACAATTGCATCCAAAGTGTTATACAGAAAATGAGGATTTATCTGTGACTGCAAAAGTTCAAACTCTGCCTTTCGAAGTCTGATTTGCTCTGCCGTCACCTGGTCTAATAGTTCATTAATCTTATCAATCATGGAATTCATGGAATCACTGAGCAGATTTACCTCCATCCCTGCACGGACAGAGGAACGTACCGCTAAATCTCCCTTCGCTACCTGGTCCGTAACCTCTGCCAGTCTTCTGATTGGCTTGGTAATACTTCTTGGTATCAAGTAGGACAAAACGATAATCATAATCAAAATCGCTCCAAATGCAAGCACTGAATAGCTTATCATTGCCAAAAAGAAATTCTTATATTCCGTATGGGATTCCTGAATATCTTGAATTTCATAATATAAATATTGAAAAATGCTTTCTCGCAACAAGGAGGTCACAATCTGCACATCATTCTCCCAGATTTCAATATTATCCTCGTACCGATTCCCCTCCAGCAAGTTTGTCTTAATACGCTCTGCATATATTTCCAAATTGCTTAGATACTTTTGTACACTCTCCAAGCGTTTCCTATTCTCCTCCGAATCCGTAAGCGAACCTAGTCCATCAACAATTCGATTCGCTTCTGCCAGCATTGTTTCCAAAGTAGACTCCTCCAAGGTCTTATTACCTACAATCAGCAAATAGGTTTCATAATCAAAATCCTTTTTAAAATCCAAGCTGAACTCGCTGGCAACTACGGTCGAAAGAATCATATCTTCATAGTTGTTATTTACCGCCCACAAATTATAAATACAAAATCCCAGAAAAATAACAAATGGTACAAGTAAAACAAAGTAAGAATATCTTATTTTGGAAGCAAGGGAGGAACGATAGTAGATATTCCTAAGCTTTTCCCTCATGATTCATCTCCTTCTCCACTCTTTCCTCCACGGTACTGTGTTGGTGTCACACCTTGCGTCTTCTTAAAAAGATACGAAAAATAATGCGAATCCTTATAACCTACCTCCGTTGCAATTACACTGCTACGCTTTCCTGTACATCGTAGCAATTCCTTTGCCTTATTCATACGAAAGTCTGTCAGATATTTGATGAAGGTCTGTCCTGTCTGCTGGCTGAAAATCATACTCAGGTGGTTCGGTGAGAAATTCACATGAGATGCCAGCAAATTCAAACACAATTCTTCCTCAGCATAATTCTCTTCTATGTATCGAATCACTTCATCTACAATATCCCCATAGCGATTACTTGCTGTTTTATCTCGAAGTTCAATGGCTTTTTGCATAATCTGCACAATATAGTGCATCGCACTTTCCTGACTCTGTAATACAAACGATTGTGCATCCGGTGCCTCTATTTCACTGCTTTGAAACTGCAGCCCTTCTAAAAAATCCACTACACAAAAATAAGCATCCATCACAATATACTGCCTAAAGATATTAGACTTCATAGCACTACTTCCCAAATCTTTGAAAAACTCTTCCACAAAATAAATTACCTCTGCTCTGTCTCCCAACTTGAGAAATTCTTTGATTTTATTTCTATCCATCTGTTTGGTATTCACATCATGAATACTAAAATTCTCATGATTCACATAGAACCCCTGCTCCATTTCCTCACTGTTGAGAATACAGCTGTCTGCTACAAGATATCTATGTGCAAAGGCATGACTTGCCCGTTCAAAAGATGTAGATAATTCGCGCAAGCGATTTACAGGGATACCCACCCCTCCAAAATAGCGCACCTGCTTATATTCCTTTAGAATATCCTCCATCTGTTGTAAATAATCTGTCTGTATCTGCTTCAATTCCTCTTCTGAATCCCCTTTTATAATGATTGCTTTTCCTTCCAGATTCCTGTCAAAGCTCAATACATTCATCTTCATATCCAACTGCTTTAATCTATCCTCTATTTCAATCAGACTATTGGAATATTCATCATGAGCATGATACATAGACTGGGTTTTCATCAGCACAATACTATACCACATAGCTGACAAATCCATTCCAAGCTTATCTCCCAGCTCCAAAAGTTCCGGAACAGACTTAGAACCGGTTACAAGATATCCGAAAAGCTCCTTCTTTTCTTTCAAGAGGTTCTCTTCCATTTCTCTCATATACTGTTCCTTGATTTCACGCTCCTGGCGCTTCTCCTCTATCTTGGAAGCCAGAGCGTCCACCTCTCGCAACAGTTCCTCACCACTGATTGGCTTTGACAGATACTGTGCCACACCAATCTTGATTCCTTCCTTGGCATATTCAAACTCTTGATGCCCTGTCAGAATAATAATTTCTATCCATGGCATTTCCTTTTTAATCAGTCTGCTTAACTCCAAGCCATCCATAAACGGCATACGTATATCTGTTATTACAATATCCGGCTTTTGTTTTTGTATCATTGGAAACGCCAGCTCTCCGTCACTGGCCTCGCCACAAAATTCATAACCATGTAATGTCCAATCTATATTCTTCTTAATGCCTTCACGCACTACAAACTCGTCTTCTACTAAAAAAACCTTCAACATAATACCCCACCTCATCTGCTTTTCGAACCATTTTACCGAAAAGTTTACATAATTATTATGCTGTGAAATTAATAGAAAGTCAACGATACATATTTGAATATAGATGACTATACAATAGTTTTTATGTTATGATTCTAATAACATCTTTTACGAAAGGGGTTTATTATGGTTGGTATTCTTTATAGTAAACAAACTACATTAGAATTTGAACAAATAAAAACATTATTATCTGAACAAAAAATAGCTGTTGCTTGTATTTGCGCCGACAGCTTACAATCTGAAAGTCTGCAAAACATCACTGTTCTCATCAATACAATGGGAAGCTATTACCCTGAAGGAACTCTGAATGTCCTTGTTGATTATTTTAACAACGGGGGAAATATTATTCATCTTTCCCCGACACCTTTTACCTTGAATCCCACCAATCAGACCATCAATCATCGTGCTTTGCGCAGCTTTGAAATCATCGATGATTTTCATCCGATTACAGAAACCGGTGCATATGTGGTGGATTCCAACGGAAATAGAAAAGATGTCTCCTTAACCGGACTGCACGGTGCAGTATATCATCTGTGTGAACGTGACTCTCAGGAAAAGCTTATACGCAACGGCTATCTTGAGCATATTTTGGATGCATACGATGAGGAACAGCAGCTTATTGCCACACCAATTATCAGAGTTGTTACCCATACCAAGGGCAGTATGACTTTTTTCATGTTTGACTTTCATACCGATTTATTACTGGATTCCTACTGGAAAAGTCTTTTTCTTACGATTATTCAAAAGGAGTTTATCGGAAACATTCTGCTTGAAACCGATTCAGCTCTTGCAAGATATACATTGGAAGAGAAAAAGCCAGTCAACATCACCGTAAAGCCACTGAACCTTCGCACTGACAAGCCATTGTCCCTTTCCATATCTGTTCTGAATGCAGAGGGAATCTTATGCTTTGCCGAGCAACGCAATATCACCTTACCTTATGATGACACCTTTACACCGGTCTTATCTGCTCCCTCTTTGTATCAGATTGTGGTAAAGGTCAACGTCGACGATATCACGTTAGCCAAGCAGACAACCGGCTTTCTTGTCATATCAGATGATGAAATCGCTGATGAAATGGCGCACTTCAAGCCTATGTATATAGACGAATCCATTTCTACCGATTACTGTCTTGTCGACGGCAATATTACAGCAATCCTTGGTACAACCTATTTTGTAACAGACGTGTACCGGGAATGCTTCTACAATATGAACACATGGCTATGTAATCAGGAAATGACACAGCTTGCCGCCCTTGGATTTAATGTTTTAAGAAGCGGTAACTGGACCTATATCGCTGAATTTTACGAAGAGGACGGCTGTATCAGTACCAGAGGTATTCGTGCTTTACAGGCCTACTTTATACTGGCAGCAAGACACGGCTTTACTGTGCAATTTGCACTGGGTAATGTAATGCTGAATCAATGGGATACTTCCCGCTCACCTATCCACGATAAGAATATGCGCAGGAAGTGTATGACCTATGTGCGGTCCTTTGCAATGAACTTCTGTGGATATCCTAATGTTACACTTGATATTGTGAATGAGCCATCCTACTCCATCAAAGGTGCGTGGTCTCCCGGAAAGCCATCCGAAGAGCCGGGCGAGCTTACCCGTTATCGTGAATGGCTCCAAGAAAAATATCAAGATATATCGGCTCTTCGTAACGCCTGGGGCGAGAGTTCTTCCGCATTAAAATCCTTCGAGGATATTACCATGCCGGACACTGTTCTTTTCTCTCGAAGATTATACAGAACTGAGCAACGCTATAATTATACCCCTGTTGCTGATTTCTTCTCCTTCGCAAGAGACGAGTTCCTTGCATGGACGGCCGAGGTACGGGCAAATATCAAGAAATATGCACCGAACATGACTGTTATTATGGGTCGTGATGAAACCCTAAGAATTCCTGCACAGCAGGATGAAATACTGGCAGGAAATATCGACATGGTATGCTGGCATCAGTGGCACAGCAATGCCGACATTATATATGAATATCTGATGAACAAGGTGCGTGGAAAGCTATGCGTTGCACAAGAGCTTGGTATGTATAAATATGATGATGTTTGTGCCGGAAAACGTCACTCTGATGAAGAAATGGCTGATAAGTTAATCAAAAAACTTCTCTACTCATTTGGTAATTTCGTACAGTGGCAGGCTCACGATGACCCATTTATGTTCGAGCTTAGTGAAAACTCCCTTGGACTTTATCGTGCCGATATGTCACCTACACCATCAGTGCAAGCTACGAAAGACTTGATTACTGCCGAGAAGAAAATGCAGCACCTTATGCAGGGCAGAGATGATAATAAGACTAAGATATTGACCGTATATAATACTTCCTATTATTTTAGTGTAGACCACCCACTTGCACAGACAGGAATCCGAAATCATATACTGGCACTCTACTATCATATGAAGGAGCAGGCTGACTTTCTTCCGGAGCATCTGTTTTACAAGTGTAATGCATCTGCCATAGGTAATCCAAAGCTGATTATCCTGCCGGGAATGCAGACTCTTCGTCAGGAGGTATGGCAGGAACTCTTAGACTATGTCAGAAACGGTTCTGTTGTGTTTATCAGCGGATGTATTGATAAGAATCCTTACTTCGGACAGGATGCCAAGCTCAGCCTTATCGACAATAACTACCGCACTCGTAAGGTTCGCAATTTTGAAAAGCTCGTTTTAGGCGACAAAGAATATGTCTTGGACTTTAGAGCACTCTCCGGCTATGGCGATATTTCCAACCTGCTATACTGTGGAGACTCTTTGGATAATCGAATTACAGAATATACGGTTGGCAAAGGTAGTATTCTCTACTGCCCATATCCAATAGAACTCTCCTCTAATACAGAGGCTGTATGTGCCTGCTATGAATATGCCATAGAAAAAGCACATGCTCAGAACGAAATTTATCGTATTTGCCATGCGAATTCTAATATTGTATTTGCTGCCACAGCCTATCAGGATTGCACGGTATACACCCTTATTAATGAGGGATTTGCAGATACCGTATCCTTCACGGATTTAAGAAGCAATCAACAATTTACTATATCAGTGGATGCTGATTGTGGCTGTAAGCTATGGATTGATTCTTCGGGAAATATATTAGAAACCTTCGGCAAATGCCAATAAAAAATCTGCCACACTAACGATTCCTATATCGTAAGTGTGGCAGCATCTTTTTATAAATCATTTCAGTGTTGATAATTATTCTTATATTAGTTACCCTAGCGTTCCATATCTCCAACAGCTCTTTTCACCGGCTTTGTCGGAGTATGCTCCTTGGGCTTAGACCTCTCACTTCTGTCTATACTGTTTCGGCTTAACAGCCATGATATATCTATTGGTTCTCTTCTGGGCTTGGGCCTCAGTTCTTCCACCTCTTTTTCCACTTTCTTGAATTTTTCATATTCCGCTCTACTCTGCTTCTTACTAAATGGGTCATCTTCCCGAATCACATCGTATCTCTCTCTACATTTCTCCTCCGACCTGCTATACGGACTCAGTCTTGCCAGCTTGCCGTCTTCTATTTCCGTTCCGATAAATATCTTCTTAGGATTATCCTTATCCTGATAAATTTCATATTCTATTCCGAATGTCTTGGGTTCACACTTCTCCTTGGGAAGCACCTCCCTCACTATCTCTTTTCTCTTACGGCTCATGTTCTCCATTGCCATATTGTATAGCTTTCCAAAGGTTTTAGACTGTAAAAAGTCTCGTAGAATACTTTTATCTTTATCCTTCGTCAGATAGGATACCAGCTTTCTCACACCGCCTTTTATCTCATCATAGGACAGCATGGAGCTTAGATGAATTGGCTCATTGGTCTTAAGTGCCTGTAACACACCCATCATTGACATAAAGTACATCGTCTGGTCTTCCTTAGAGCAGTTAAAAAGGTCCAGAGTCATCTGATGAAGCTTATCTGAAAACTCTGCCCGCTTTGTTTCTGTATTCAGCTGAAACTGTCCGTTATCAAAATGGAATATTGCTCCGGCAGAATGGGCAAAAGCAATTTTTATACCTTTTATTTTTAATGCTATATTTACCAATACTCCCTTTGCTGAGCTTATCTTTTGGTCAGGATGTTCATTGGTCTGATACCACTTTGACTTTCCTGCGATATCATGTGCCAGACTATGTACATAATCCTGATGTGCCGCAATGGTTGTTATCTTATGTTGATTTTTTTGTATCGCTTCCTTATTTTCTTTCAAAAATATCGGTGAAAAGCCTTGTCCGTCATAGGAGTAGCATTCTCTGATATCCGGACACTTTATGGTGACATACTGTGCTTTATTTCCTCCCTTGGAGTGTCCTGTCACATCTATGGCATATCCTTTTTCCACCAATCCGTACTTTGCAATCGTGTCCTCTACATACTTTAATGCATGTATCTGCATTCTTGAAGATTCCAACAAGAAGCCCTCCGCATTATCCATCCATTCCTTTCCGTTGGTACCCCGAAAAGCAAAGATGGCTGTCTTGTTCCTCTCGTCTAAGAAGCAGGCTATAATGGGTCCCTCTTCATATGGTGTCTTTCTGGTACAGTCCAAGACTTTCAGATTGCTTAGCGTTTCGTCTTCCAATATGGCATTGATGATTGCTTCTGCTTTGTCTCCCTCTAATTCACTGAGGCATTTTCTCATCATTTTTTGCCATTCTTTCTTTTCTTTTTGTTGCATTCCATTAATATTTTCTGATATACTTTTACCATTTTTAAATACCATTCCATCATAGTACATTAAGCAATTTAATAATGCTGCATCCTTTACTCTCATAGATACCAGTTCCCTTCTCCTTTGTGCCATACCTCATAATTTTCATCCATTGCATAATCATAGAATTTCAAAATATTTTTCGCATAGTCTGCATCTATATATCGTCCCCAATCCATATGACTTTCAAACTCCTTTGCAGGTTCATAATCTTTCAAAATAACAAATCGAAATTCACCCTGTGTCACCTTTCTTTTCTTCATTTCCTCCAATAACATGTCTGCTTTTTGAAATATATTCGTATCGTCCTTAATAATAATAATTGCACTTTTCAACCTGTCTTTTGTGCTCATAAATGTTTTAAATGTTGTTTTCTCATTATATACACTTGTCGGAAGCATCGAAAACTCCATCAACACCTTACACTCCCCTAAGATTTCCTCGCAGATTGGCTGCATGTATTCCTGATACTGTTTATAGAAATGAAATTCCATATAGTCAGTATCATACTTTCTCTCAAAATAACTCACTCTGATGAATACTCCCTGAAACCTCTTAGATTTCATCAAATAATTATCTGCCCTCGATGTAAATCCTGCATATTCTACATCATGAATGCTAAACTCATCTCCAAATGCTTTTCCGTACTTTTTATTCATGTATCTGACTGCTTTCTCTCCCTTTCCTGCAAATAGGGTTCTAAAATCCATCATCTGTCCTTCCTCCTGCTTGTTATATGTTATGACTG
>SVFJ01000107.1 GCA_015056925.1 Lachnospiraceae bacterium
GCCCTGTCTTACAAACTGGAAGCTCTCAAATGCCTTTGCATCCTTCAATGCAGGCTCTAAGTAGCACTCCTTTAATACGGTAAGAGAATTAGGATTCAAATTCAGACTTCCGTCTTCATTGTATACGCCCTTCTCTTCGTCAATCAGATTCTCATATAAACGAACCTCTGCCTTTACTGCATACGGAGCAGGTACCCAATGAATGGTTCCCTTTACCTTTCTGCCTGTAAAGCCTGACCCCTGCTTTGTCTCAGGGTCATAAGTACAATGTACCACTGTAACATTACCATCTGCATCCGTCTCGTAGGAAGTACATGTTACAAAATATGCACTCATCAAACGAACCTCATTACCCGGGAAGAGTCTGAAATACTTCTTAGGCGGCTCAATCATAAAGTCATCTCTGTCAATATAAAGCTCTCTGCAGAATGGAACCTGTCTTGAACCAAGAGATTCATTCTCTAAGTTGTTAGGTACCTCAAGGTACTCAACCTCTCCTTCCGGATAGTTGTCAATCACAAGCTTAATCGGGTCTAACGCTGCCATCATACGAGGCTTCTTAAGCTTCAAATCCTCACGGATACAATACTCAAGCATCGCATAATCTGCGGAAGACTGTGCCTTACTGACACCGCAAAGCTCTACAAACTTCTTAATAGACTCAGGTGTAAATCCTCTTCTACGTAATGCTGCGATAGATACAAGTCTTGGGTCATCCCAGCCGTCTACAATACCTTCCTCTACCAATCTCTTAATATATCTCTTACCTGTTACAACATTGGTCAAATACATCTTAGCAAACTCAATCTGCTTCGGAGGCTGTGGATACTCTAACTCTCTTACAACCCAGTCATAAAGAGGTCTGTGGTCCTCAAACTCTAATGTACAGCATGAGTGTGTAATCCCCTCAATCGCGTCCTCAATCGGATGTGCAAAATCGTACATTGGATAAATGCACCACTTATCACCTGTTCTGTGATGCGCCATATGTGCCACACGATAGATAACCGGGTCTCTCATATTAATATTAGGAGATGCCATATCAATCTTGGCACGAAGCACTCTCTTACCATCCTCTATCTTACCTGCCTTCATCTCTTCGAATAAAGCAAGATTCTCTTCAATACTTCTGCTTGCATATGGGTCTTCCTTACCCGGCTCTGTTAATGAACCACGGTACTCACGAATCTCCTCTGCTGTAAGGTCCGAAACATAAGCCTTACCCTTCTTAATCAGCTTAACAGCTGCCTCATACATCTGCTCAAAATAATCAGAAGCGAAGAATAATCTATCCTCCCAGTCAGCTCCAAGCCACTTGATATCTGCCATAATAGACTCTACGAACTCAACCTTCTCCTTTGTAGGATTGGTATCATCAAAACGCATATTAAACTTACCGCCAAACTCCTGCGCAAGTCCGTAATTCACCAAAATTGCCTTTGCATGACCGATGTGTAAATAACCGTTTGGTTCCGGCGGAAATCTTGTATGCACCGTATCATAAACACCCTCTGCAAGGTCTTTATCTATAATCTGCTGAATGAAATTACGAGACACAACTTCCTTTTCCTCTGTATTGTCGATAGCCTCGTTCTTCTTTTCCATATCACTCATTCCTATTTCCTCCAAGTGTAAAGTTTCCATAATGTGTTCTGTTCAGAGCAAAGCAAATTCATCAATAATATACGTCGAATATTTATATTCGTAAGTATATTGTTGTATGAATTTATTTGACGGATACGCCACAGCAAGCAAACATGCAATGTTTGCGCGCTTTGCTTTAACAGTTTCCATAATATTATATTATAAATTATATCCATCTACTTTGTAAAGACTTTCCCTTAATCGTAGCGAACCTCCATCAGCGCAAGCCCCTTGGCAGGTACCAGCATCCCCGCATCTTCACGCTTACCTGATTGCAAAAGTCTTTCCATACTGTCAGCCCTTCTCTGCCCAAGGCCAACCTCTATCAACGTTCCTGTCAGGATTCTGACCATATGATATAAGAAGCCATCTCCCGAATAAGTCAGAACAACCTCATTCCCTTGTTGCTCAATCAAAATCTCATCAATCGTTCTAACGGTTGATTTCTTGCTTCTCTTATTAGAGGTAAATGCCTTAAAATCATGCTTTCCAACAAGGTATGCCGCTGCATATCGCATTTCATCCAAATCAAGCTTCTGCGGCAGCTCATACACGTATCTTCTTTCAAACACCGTAGGCATTCCTGAATTCCATATTCGATAGCGGTAGGTCTTTCCCACCGCATTCAAACGGCTGTGAAAACGCTCCGCTACCTCTTTTATCTGTATCACTCTGATATCCTCCGGCAGAAATTGATTCATATACTCCATAATCTCTGCCGCTGACCTCTTCGTTTCCATATGAAAATTGGCGACCTGCCCATAGGCATGCACTCCGGCATCCGTTCTTCCGGAGCCGTCTACTTGTATCTGCTGACCTGTCATCTTACTAAGAATCGCCTCCAGCTTTCCCTGTATGGTATTTTCTGTCGAATCTTGTCTTTGCCACCCTTGAAATCGGGTTCCTTCATATTGCAAAACAATCCTAAAATTACGCAATTTCCTATTCCTCATCCGCATCTCTTAACGTTCTGCGGCTTTCTCTATTATGCTTACTCAGTACCGCAAGGTCTTCATCATCCAGTCGTCTAAAATGATTCACACTGGCAACCAGAATCTGTACACTGAGCTTTGGCGTATCAAATAATCCTGCATCATTCATGTTAATTATAATAATACCTATCGGAACTGCAAGAATCATACCAAGTACACCTGCCACCTTATAGCCGATATAAAGCAAAATCAAGGTTGGTATTGGCGCAAGTCCTATGGAATCTCCCATAATCTTTGGCTGAATCAGCTGTCGTACAAGCTGACAAAGTCCCCAGAGCACAAGCATTCCAATCATCATAAAATAATCTCCGCCAACCAGTTTCAAGATAGCCCACGGCAAGAATACTGCGCCGCTTCCGAATACAGGGAAGAAATCTAATACTGCAATGCCAAACGCAATAATAAATGCATATTCAACACCAAGAAACCACAAACCAATCCAAATCAAAAAATAAATCCAAATCTCAATAAAAAACTGCGCTTTAAAATATCCGCCTACTGCTTGCACAATACTTCTATTGAACAAATCCATCTTGCTCTTAACCGACTCCGGAAGATATTTCTGATACATCTGATGTAGATAATCTCTATCTGCAATAAAGAAATAAGCTGACAGCATTGCCATAATGACAGCAATAATACCATTTGCCACATTCTCTACAACAGACCCCATTCCCTCAAAGGAAATATTGCTCACCGTACCCGAAACACTGCCTACTGCAGCCGTCAATGCATCTCCTACTGTATTGAGAATATCTACAGTACTCTTGGGAAGCTTAATATAAAACCGGTTAATCAGATTCCCTACATGCTCCAAATCCTTTGCAAAGCTGCTCCACATCTCCGGAAGTTCAATAATAAATCCGGACAGCTGCTTCACTATAAAATATCCTGCCAAATAGCCTACTCCGATAATCAAAGCGATAACCAGAACAATCACAACCACTGTTCCCGCCTTACGCTTAATCTTTATCTTACGCTCCAAAAACTGGACTAACGGATTCGCAATACACGAAATAATCCACCCTATCACAAAAGGCATAAAATATTTAATCACCTTAGGCAGTAAAAAAATACATACAAGCAAAGCAATAATATAAATCAAAATATTGGTTACCATTTTTAAGTTTCGTCGATATCTTGTCTTCATTAATAACCTAGCCTTTCCACAACATGTGAATATTTCATTCACGTTGTGCTCTCTCAAATTCTGTCTCTCTACGAATAAAAACGCTTATTCTTCGCCTTCCAATGCATTTACTTGGTTCAGCATCTCATCTATCAAAGCATATATCTCGTCTCTGCCTTGCTTTGTCTCAGCAGAAAACGGAATCACAATTGTATCCTTATCTACGCCCAAGCCCTGCTTCACCATCTTTACATGCTTCTGAATCTGACTTCTGTTAATCTTATCCAGTTTAGTCGCAATAATAATCGGGTGAAATCCGTTAGACATAATCCAATCATACATCTGCTTATCATTTGCTGACGGCTCATGTCTGATATCTATCAAAAGAAAAACTGCCCTCAGCATCTTAGACTGATTCAAATACTTTTCAATCATCTTGCCCCATTTTTCCTTCTCAGACTGACTAACCTTCGCATAGCCATATCCCGGCAAATCCGCAAAATACAATTCATCATTAATATTATAAAAATTTATCGTCTGAGTCTTACCCGGCTGCGCACTGGTTCTTGCCAAAGATTTACGATTCATCAAGGCATTAATCAGTGAGGACTTACCTACATTACTCTTACCTGCAAAAGCAATTTCCATCTTATCATTCTCAGGTATCTTACTAGTCACACCGATTACTGTCTCCAAACTGACATTTTTTATTACCATTTTAACACCTCACCTACGCTTTTTTACGTCTCTGTACCACTGACTTACGCTTCGCTACCGTATTCTCTACAAAGGCATGAGCGATTACCTCATCCATGCGCTCTACAAAGCAAATCTCCATACCTGACTTGATTTCAGCAGAAATCTCTTCCACATCTTTCTCATTCTCCATCGGCACAAGAACCTTTGTAATACCTGCCATCTTTGCTGCCAAAAGCTTCTCCTTCAAACCACCGATTGCAAGCACACGTCCTCTTAAAGTAATCTCACCGGTCATAGCCACCTTGCAATTTACAGGTATCCCCGTTATCGCTGACAATACCGCAGTTGCCATGGTAATACCTGCAGAAGGTCCATCCTTTGGTACAGCACCTTCAGGAATGTGAATATGAAAATCATGCTCTTTAAAATACTCAGCCTCAATACCATATTCATCCGACACTGACCTTATATAGCTAATGCCTGCCTTGGCAGACTCCTTCATCACATCTCCAAGCTTACCGGTCAATTCGATATCTCCCTTACCCGGCATAACATTTACCTCTATCTGAAGTGTATCACCTCCGACACTGGTCCATGCAAGTCCTCTGACAATACCCACTTCATCTGTCTCATTGGCTTTATCAGCTCTGTACTTAGGCTTGCCCAAATATTTCTCAAGATTCTGTGTCGTAATCTTTATTGTCCTAGCTGCTTTCTTCTCAGGTGCAACAATCGCACGGGCTGCTTTACGGCAAATCGCTCCTATCTGACGCTCCAGACTTCTTACACCTGCCTCACGCGTATAAGAAGCAATCACTTCCTTCAATGCAGAATCACTGATTGATAACTGCTCCGTCTTAATACCATTCTTTGAAAGCTGCTTTGCCACCAGATGCTCCTTTGCTATATGGAACTTCTCATTGGCTGTATAGCTTGTAACCTCAATAATCTCCATACGGTCAAGCAACGGCTTGGGAATACTGCCGGCATCATTGGCTGTCGCAATAAAAAGAACCTCTGATAAATCAAAAGGAAGCTCCACATAATGGTCTCTAAATCTGCAGTTCTGTTCCGGGTCCAATACCTCCAATAACGCTGCGGAGGTATCTCCCTTATGGTCTGAGCTTACCTTATCAATCTCGTCCAAAAGCATAAGCGGGTTATTTACACCTGCCTGTTGAATTCCCTCGATAATGCGTCCCGGCATAGCACCTACATAAGTCTTTCTATGTCCTCTTATCTCTGCCTCATCTCTGACACCGCCAAGACAGATACGAACATACTTTTTATTCAAAGAAGCAGCCACCGACCTTGCAATTGAGGTCTTACCTGTTCCCGGAGGTCCTACAAGACAAAGTATCGGTGCTTCTCCCTTGCATGTCAGGCTTCTGACTGCCAGGAATTCAAGAATACGCTCTTTCACCTTATCCAGCCCGTAGTGGTCCCTATTCAATATCTCTTCTGCCTTCTGTAAATCATTGGAATCCTTTGTTGACTGTTTCCACGGAAGTTCCAACAAAGTCTCAATATACATACGTTCAACAGCACTCTCAGAGCTTGCCGGAGACAAATGCTTGAATCGATTGATTTCCTTCTTAAGCTTCTCCTTAACCTCTTTGTCTGCCTTGAGCTTAGATAATGCTTCTTCAAACTGCTCCGCATCAGAAGCTGAATCCTTATCTCCAAGCTCTGCACGAATACAATTCATCTGTTCACGCAGGATATATTCCTTCTGATTCTTATCTACCTTCTCCTTTACCTTGCCTGCCAGCTGTGCACGAATAGACGCAACCTGTGCCTCATTAATTAACATTGCCAGCATTCTCTCACCGGCTGAGCGGATATCCGGCTCCTCTAAAAAGCTCTGTCTCTGCTCATAGGTAAACGGAATATTAATCGCCATCTGATTCAAAACAAATCCCAAAGGGTGCTTCGTCTGAAAATATCGTCCTATCGTCTTACCAACCTTAGGATAATACTTCACATAAGTATCAAACACATCCCTCAAGGAGCGAAGCATTGCTTCCTCTTCATACTCATCTATCTCTAATGCGGAATCCTCAATACGTTCTAAGGTTCCCCACAAAAATTCTCTATCAGTCTGTAGCTCTATCAGTCTTGCCTTGGATACACCTTCTACCAGTACCCGATTCAACTGATTGGGTAATCTGGTTATCTGCTTCACGCGGGCAATCGTCCCTATCTCATACAACGCTTTCATATCCGGCTTTTCTACCTGCGGATTACGCTGCGCTACCAGAAATATCTGTTGTCCTTCCTGCATGGCATACTCTACCGCGGCCTTAGACTGCTCACGACTTAAATCAAAATGAATAATCATCTCCGGTAACACCGTAAGCCCACGCAATGCTACTACAGGTAAATCTATCTTCATGTTCTCCATTCAAATTATCTCCTCAAAAAGACGCCGCCTATTACAGGCGGCGTCTTATACTTCATTCACTATCTCGCCTTTTTCTGCTCAACACGATTAGCCTCGCGATGAACAATGAAAGGCTGACTTGTTCCTTCAACTGCTTCCTTCGTAATCACGCAGCTTTCGATTGTTTCATCAGAAGGAATCTCATACATAACATCCATCATAACACTTTCCATGATGGAACGCAGTCCTCTGGCTCCTGTATTTCTCTCCAATGCCTTCTGAGCAATACATTCAATCGCCTCAGGCTCAAAGCTCAACTTAACATCGTCAAACTCAAACAGCTTTTGATACTGCTTGATTAACGCGCTCTTAGGCTCCTTAAGGATTCTTACAAGTGCTTCCTTATCAAGTCCTTTCAAGGACACATTAATCGGAACTCGACCTACGAACTCAGGAATGAGACCAAACTTCACTAAGTCCTGAGGAGTAACCTCCTTCAATACTTCGCCAATGTCTCTTTCCTTCTTATCTGCGATTTCCTTATTAAAACCAATGGACTTACGGTCAAGTCTTGTCTCAACAATCTTATCCAATCCCTCAAAGGCTCCTCCACAGATGAACAGAATATTGGTTGTATCAATCTGTAAAAGCTCCTGATGAGGATGCTTTCTTCCACCCTGAGGCGGAACACTTGCCGTTGTACCCTCGATAATCTTAAGCAATGCCTGCTGAACACCCTCACCCGATACATCTCGTGTGATGGATACATTCTCGCTCTTCTTGGTAATCTTATCAATCTCATCGATATAGATAATACCATACTGTGCACGCTCAATATCATAATCTGCTGCCTGAATCAGCTTGAGCAAGATATTCTCAACATCCTCACCTACATAGCCTGCCTCTGTCAATGTGGTCGCATCTGCAATCGCAAATGGTACATTAATAATCTTAGCAAGCGTCTGTGCAAGATATGTCTTACCGGAACCTGTCGGTCCCACCATAATAATATTACTCTTCTGTAATTCTACATCCAGATTCTTCTGTGCCATAACACGCTTATAATGATTATAAACTGCTACGGATAATACTTTCTTTGCTTCGTCCTGACCAATTACATAATCGTCAAGGAACTCTTTAATTTCTACCGGCTTCAAGAGATTAATGTCTATGCTGTCGCCTACCGGTTCATCATCATATTCCTCATCAATGATATCGGAACAGATGTCAACACATTCATCGCAGATATATACACCTGCAGGACCTGCAATCAGCTTTCTAACCTGGTCCTGTGTTTTGTTGCAGAAAGAACATCTTACCTTTCCATCAGTGGTTTTACCAGCCATTCCTTTTCTCCCTTACATATGATTTAGACTTATTCTTTTCTATCTAATCTGTCGGTGATTACCAGGTCAATAAGGCCATAAGCCTTTGCCTCTTCTGCTGTCTTCCAATTGTCTCGCTCTGTATCTGCTGCCACGACATCATACGGCTGTCCGCAGTTCTCAGCTAACATGCGATTCAACTTCTCCTTAGTGTGCAAAATATGCTTTGCTGCAATCTCAATCTCTGTTGCCTGCCCCTGTGCTCCTCCAAGCGGCTGATGAATCATAATCTCAGCATTTGGAAGCGCGATTCTCTTCCCCTTTGTACCACCTGCCAATAAGAATGCGCCCATGCTGGCAGCCATTCCTATACAGATTGTAGACACATCACATTTGATATACTGCATGGTATCGTATATAGCCATTCCTGCTGTAACAGAACCACCAGGACTGTTTATATATAACTGAATATCCTTATCAGGGTCTTCCGCTTCAAGGAATAACAACTGTGCAACAACAAGACTTGCTGTAACTTCATTTACTTCCTCACCCAGGAAAATGATGCGCTCTTTTAAAAGTCTCGAATAAATGTCATAGGAACGCTCTCCTCTGCTCGTTTGTTCAACGACATAAGGTACTAAACTCATACGAACTACCTCCAGTTGAATTGTTTTAATTGTTCTAAAAATTTAGACTATATATATATTTTATTTCTTTTCTTTCGCAGATGCAACTACTAATTCAACAGCTTTTCTAACATTCATATCAGAAATAATCTGCTTCTTCTCATATTCACCTAAGATTTCCTCAACCTTAGCTACTTCCATCTTGTACATCTCAGCCATCTTAGCGATTTCTTCCTTGTACTCTTCCTCTGTTGACTCAATCTTCTCAGCTGCAACAACTGCCTCTAATACAAGTCTTGACTTGATTCTCTTCTCAGCCTGTGGCTTAGCCTGCTCTAAGAAAGCCTCTGCTGTAAGACCTGTGAACTGGAAGTACTGCTCGATAGAAAGACCCTGCATCTGAAGTCTCTGTGCGAAATCATCAACAATCTGTCTCTGCTGTGTCTGAATCATAGCCTCAGGAATATCCATCTTAGCATCAGCGATGATAGCTTCGATTACTGCATCTTCCTTCTCTCTCTTAGCTGCTTCTTCCTTCTTTGCTACAAGGTTCTTCTTGATATCCTCCTTGTACTCAGCTAATGTATCGAACTCAGAAACTTCGCTTGCAAACTCATCATCTAATGCCGGAAGCTCCTTCTCCTTGATTTCCTTAATTGTACACTTAAATACTGCCGGCTTACCTGCAAGCTCTGCTGCATGATAATCCTCAGGGAATGTTACATTAACCTCAACCTCCTTGTTAAGCTCAGCACCTACTAACTGTGCCTCGAAACCAGGAATGAATGAGTTAGAACCGATTGTAAGAGGATAGTTCTCTCCCTTACCGCCTTCGAATGCTACTCCGTCAACAAATCCCTCAAAGTCAAGAACTGTCATATCGCCATCCTTAACTGCTCTGTCTTCTACTGTAATTGTTCTTGCATTGCTCTCTCTTTCTCTGTCAAGAGCTGCATCAACTTCTTCATCTGTAACTGTTAAATCTGCCTTCTTTACAGATACACCCTTATACTTGCCAAGAGTTACCTCAGGCTTAAGAGCTACCTCTGCTGTAAAGATGAAAGGCTTACCTGCCTCAACCTGTACCACATCAATCTTAGGCTGAGAAACGATTTCCTCCTCGCACTCCTCTAATGCCTTAGAATATGCATATGGAATCAATGCGTTAGCAGCATCCTCATAGAATACTTCCTTACCATACATCTGCTCAACCATCTTACGAGGTACCTTACCCTTACGGAATCCAGGAACACTTAACTTTCCTTTATTCTTCTGGAATGCACTCTCAAGTGCCTTCTCGAAATCTTCTGCTGATGCTTCTATTGTAAGCTTAGCCATGTTTCCTTCTAACTTTTCAACCTTTAAACTCATTTGTCCTCTTCCTCCTTGAGAATTATTACACTCGCTTATGCGATATTTCTGTGGTTATTTATCGTAAATGGGTTTACTTAAAATTGCCCATACTCACAGTCATTCTACAATTATAACACAACACTTTCCAAAATAAAAGCATTTCTTCATGCTGAGAAAAGCCAAAAATGCAAGATTATACACCGACTATTCCACATGAGTCGCAATCAATAGTGTTCTGTCCGCTTTATACTGCTCAATATATCGCTGTACCTGCCTGCGGTTCTCCTCGTCCAATGCCGCATAAGGCTCATCCAAAATTACCAATGCACTTTGTGCCGCCATGGCTCTTACTACAGCCACACGGCGCTTCATTCCACC
>SVFJ01000108.1 GCA_015056925.1 Lachnospiraceae bacterium
ACTTATCTGTGCTAGTTCAACGAAATCCCAATTTAGCAGGAATAAATGTAATGTCACTTAGATTATCCGATAAACTAGGCGCAAGCACTAACAGGTTTCATGTAGAAAGCCGGCGCAGGGTGTTAGAGTTTCTTAGTGCTTTTAGAATATATAGGAAAGCGCCGCCTGGATGAAGGCGCTAGGCGCATAGTGAGACACGGATGTCGAATATGCGCTGGTTCCGTGAATAGAGAGCTCTTAAATAAAAGCACCTAGAAACTCTTAGCCCGGAGCTCTCGCTTTCGAATGAAACCTGTTAGTGCGGGCGCCGGGAACAGCTCGACAAACCCGAATTGGACGAGCAGATACGAAAAAGGCAGATACATTTGTGCATCTGCCTTTAATCGCTTATTTCTTCATATTAGCTCTCTTACGGAGAGTTGGGTCTAAAATCTTCTTACGGATACGAAGGTTATCAGGTGTTACCTCTAATAACTCGTCTGTGTCGATGAAATCAAGTGCCTGCTCAAGACTTAAGATTCTTGGAGGTGTTAAGCGTAATGCTTCATCAGCACTTGAGGAACGTGTATTGGTAAGCTGCTTCTTCTTACAAACGTTAATCTCAATATCCTCAGCCTTACCTGTCTGACCAACAACCATACCTGCGTATACCTTCTCACCGGGTCCGATGAAAAGAGTACCACGCTCCTGGGCATTGAAAAGACCATAGGTAATAGATTCACCTGACTCAAATGCGATTAATGAACCCTGCTTACGATACTGGATATCTCCCTTGTATGGACCGTAGCCGTCGAAGGTAGTATTTAAAATACCGTTACCCTTAGTGTCTGTCATAAAATCACCGCGGTATCCGATTAATCCACGGGATGGGATAGAGAACTCAAGTCTAGAATAACCGCCTGAGTTAATACCCATGTTACGAAGCTCACCCTTTCTCTGGCTCAGTTTCTCGATAACTGTACCTGAGAACTCTTCAGGAACATCGATATAAGCAAGCTCCATAGGCTCAAGCTTCTTGCCGTTCTCGTCTTCTTTATATAATACTTCGGCCTTGCTTACTGCAAATTCGAAGCCTTCACGTCTCATATTCTCAATTAAAACAGATAAGTGTAACTCACCGCGTCCCGATACCTTAAAGGAATCTGCGTTCTCTGTTTCCTCTACACGTAAGGATACATCAGTGTTCAGCTCTCTGAAAAGTCTGTCACGTAAATGACGGCTTGTTACAAACTTACCTTCCTGACCGGCAAGAGGAGAGTCGTTAACGATAAAGTGCATCGCGATAGTCGGCTCACTAATCTTCTGGAAAGGAATTGGGTCAACCTCGTCCACAGAACAAAGAGTATCACCAATCTTGATATCTGCAATACCGGAAATGGCAACGATAGAACCAATACCGGCTTCCTTTACTTCTACTTTATTTAATCCGTCATATTCATATAACTTGCTGACCTTAACCTTCTTCTGCTTGTCCGGCTCATGGTGATTACAGATGACAACTTCCTGATTCACCTTGATGGTACCGTTGTCAACCTTACCGCAACCGATACGTCCAACATATTCATTATAATCTATAGTACTGATTAAAACCTGTGTGCCCTTGTCCGGGTCACCTTCCGGTGCAGGGATATAATCAAGTATGGTTTCAAATAACGGAGTCATATCAGTACCAAGCTCATCGCTGTCTAAAGAAGCGATACCTGACTTTGCTGAAGCAAAGATAAACGGACAGTCAAGCTGTGCGTCATCAGCGTCAAGCTCTAAGAATAACTCTAATACTTCATCAACAACCTCCATGGCTCTTGCTTCAGGACGGTCAATCTTATTGATACATACAATAACAGGAAGAGATAACTCAAGTGCTTTCTTTAATACGAACTTGGTCTGTGGCATAGCTCCCTCAAAGGCATCAACCACTAAGATAACGCCGTTTACCATCTTAAGAACTCGCTCAACCTCGCCACCGAAGTCTGCATGTCCCGGAGTATCAATAATATTAATCTTGGTATCCTTATACATAACAGCGGTATTCTTAGCTAAGATAGTGATTCCACGTTCACGCTCAATGTCGTTAGAGTCCATCACACGCTCAGAAACCTCCTGGTTAGCACGGAATACACCGCTCTGCTTTAACAGCTCGTCTACAAGAGTTGTTTTACCATGGTCTACATGGGCGATAATGGCTATGTTTCTTACATCTTCTCTTTTCTGATTCATAATATTTCTCCATTAACTATATGTAATTGTTCAGAGCCGGGCAAATTCATCAAAATGTGCGGTGAATGCTTGCATTCATAAGCGCATTATTGAATGAATTTATTTGGCGGATACGCCACAACGAGAAAACACGCAGTGTTTTCGAGATTGGGTCTGAATAATTACAAAAATATACATTCAAACTTGTTAAGTATAGCACTGTCGGCGCGGTTTTGCAATGCTGTTATAGGCGAAATGTCGAAAAAAATTGTGCATGTTGTTCAGATTCAAAGCCATGCAAATTTGTGAAAGCAGACTGAGTAAGCTCGCTTACAGAGGGCTGCTTTCATAAATATATATGGTGCGAAGCACACATGAGCAAAAATGAAGCCTCGCAGAGGCGTTTTGCGAATGAGGCTTTGAATATAAGAATGATGTAGAAAAAAAGAGGAAAAAATAAAATGAAAAAAAATTATGCACAAAAAAGAATTTTCTTCCCGAAATGTTCTTTGGAAAATAAAGGAATATACGGAATAAAACTTAAAAAACGGAAATATAAATGTAGTACATACAAGAAAAAATTCTTAAGGTGTTGAATAAGAAGGGAGAACATATTATGACAGATAAGGTAATGGAAAACAATCAGGTAGTGGTAATGGGAGAAATCGTAAGCGGATTTTCTTATAGCCATGAAATCTTCGGAGAAGGCTTTTATATGGTAGATGTGCAGGTGGCAAGACTTTCAGACTCATTGGACATCATTCCGGTAATGGTGTCTGAGCGACTGGTTGATGTGACAGAGGATTATAGAGGCTGTGCAGTGGTGATTACAGGACAGTTCAGGTCTTACAACAGACACGAGGAGAAGAAGAATAAGCTGGTACTTTCCGTATTTGCAAGAGAGATTGATTTTGTAGACGAGATTCAGGAAAGCGCAAAGACCAACCAGATTTTCCTTGATGGATATATTTGTAAGGAGCCGGTGTATAGAAAAACACCTCTTGGAAGAGAAATTGCAGATTTGCTGCTTGCGGTAAACAGACCATATGGTAAGTCGGATTATATTCCATGTATCTGTTGGGGAAGAAATGCACGATATGCAGCAGGTTTTTCAGTGGGTGACAGATGTCTGGTTTGGGGGCGAATCCAGTCCAGAGAATATATGAAAAAGCTTTCCGAGGAAGATTTGGAGAAGCGTGTTGCTTATGAGGTTTCTGTCAGCAAGCTGGATGTTCCTGATGAGGAAGATTGTTAAAGCGGACTTGCAAATCCCAAAGTACTGTGCTATCATACATCAGTCAATGACATATTTGTTTTTTGAATGGGAGATAAATGATGGAACAGGGAATTGTACAGATATACAGTGGTGAAGGACACGGTAAATCGGCAGCGGCCTTGGGAAGAGCGCTTCAGGTAGCCTGTGAAGGCGGCAGTGTTGTGATTATTAACTTTTTAAAGGGTATGAGCAATGACGAATTCATGAAGAGACTCGAGCCTGAGATTAAGGTTTTCAGATTTGAAAAAAGCGAAGAGGAGTTTTCGCAGCTTTCAGAGGAAAGACAGCAGGAGGAGATTCTGAATATTAAGAATGGTTTGAATTTTGCGAAGAAAGTATTATCAACCGGAGAGTGTAGTCTTTTGATATTGGACGAAGTGTTAGGACTGGTGGATAACGGCATTATTACAACCCGAGACCTTTCAAGTCTTTTGGCAAACAGAGCAGAGGATGTTAGTGTGATTATGACAGGTATTAAGCTTGAGCATGAGCTTTGCCAGCTTGCGGATGACATTTCTCAGATTGATGATGTGAATTATAAAATATTTAATTAGGATGAGCAGGCTTTTGTGCCTGCTCGTTTGCATAATAGAAAACACCATTTTTATCTACTTGACATAGTATATAAGGAATGCTATTATGAATACAATTAAATGATGATGAATTATTTGATAAGATAGAGGTTGCGCTATTTATGAGTACTTTTTTTGAAGTGTCAGGCACTGGAGATAAGAGAGGAAAGGGAAGAGCGCCGAAAGAGGAAGTTACCTGAGAACTTTCGTCTTGGGCGTGCGGTTAAGAACCGTACGACTGTCATCGTTAGATGGGGAGCTATCAATCACTGTATTTTTTTATTGTGAATTTGACTCCGACCATCTGTATCAGAATTGGTCGTTTTTTTATGCGGTGAAACCGCAAGCATTTGGTACGGGAGTGATATCATTCCGAATTTATTTCACAGCCGGTAAAGGCAGAAAGAGAGGTTTATTATGTCAGTTTTTACAGGAGCAGGAACAGCAATTATAACACCAATGAAGGCAAATGGAGAGGTAGATTATGAGGCATTTGCGAAGTTAATCGAGTTTCAGATTGAGAACAACATAGATGCAATTATTGTATGTGGTACAACAGGTGAGGCATCTACATTATCTCATGAGGAGCATTTAGAGTGTATTCGTTTCTGTGTGAAGCAGGTAGCAGGAAGAGTTCCGGTTGTTGCGGGTACAGGTTCTAATTGTACAGAGACAGCAGTTTATCTTTCACAGGAAGCTGAGAAGGCAGGCGTTGATGGTTTACTTGTAGTCACACCATATTACAATAAGGCAACACAGAAGGGCTTGAAGGAGCATTTTGCTATTATTGCCGATGCAGTTAAGGTTCCGATTATTCTTTATAATATTCCGGGAAGAACAGGCGGAGTAAATATTAATCCTGATACAATCGTTGCATTATGTAATGAGCATGAGAACATTGTAGGTGTTAAGGATGCAACAGATAATTTCTCTCAGCTTGCAAGATTAATGGCACTTGCAAATGGTAAGGTAGATGTTTATTCAGGAAATGATAATCAGATTGTACCTATGCTTTCACTTGGTGCAAAGGGTGTTATCTCTGTATTATCTAACATTGCACCACAGCAGACACATGACATCTGTGCAAATTACTTTGAAGGTAATGTTACAGAGAGCGCCAGATTACAGTTACAGGCTATTTCGTTAGTAGATTCATTATTCTGCGAGGTTAATCCTATCCCTGTTAAGAAGGCTGCTGAGTTAATGGGAATCTGTGGTGGTACATTAAGAAGACCTTTAACAGAGATGGAGCCTGCTAATGCAGCAAGACTTGAGAAGGATATGAAGGCATACGGACTTTTATAATAAAGGAATAGGTGGACAAATGACTAGAGTAATTATGCATGGCTGCAATGGTAAGATGGGACGCGTTATCACAGATATCATTGCACAGGATGAGAATATTGAGATTGTTGCAGGTGTAGATGTTTTTAATCAGGTACAGAATACATACCCTGTGTTTAGCGACATTTCAGAGTGTGATGTTGAGGCTGATGTAATTATTGATTTTGCGGCAGCAGTAGCCGTAGACGGTTTATTGGATTATTGCGTGGCAAAGCAGGTGCCTTGTGTTCTTTGTACAACAGGCCTTTCTGCCCAGCAGCTTGCTAAGGTAGAAGAGTCAGCAAAGAAGGTTGCCATCTTAAAGTCAGCTAATATGTCACTTGGAGTGAATGCATTACTTAAGCTTTTAAAGGAGGCAGCAGGTATTTTTGCACCGGCAGGCTTTGATATCGAGATTGTAGAGAAGCATCATAATCTTAAGGTGGATGCACCAAGCGGAACAGCACTGGCAATGGCAGATTCTATTAATGAAGAGTTTGATAATTCTTACGAGTATGTATATGACAGAAGTCAGGTAAGAGAGAAGCGTTCTGCGAAGGAAATTGGTATCAGTGCTGTAAGAGGCGGAACGATTGTTGGAGACCATGATGTGATTTTTGCAGGTGTGGATGAGGTTATCACATTTTCTCACAGAGCTTATTCTAAGGCAGTGTTTGGTAAAGGTGCTGTACAGGCGGCTAAGTTCCTTGCAGGTAAGCCGGCCGGTAAGTATGACATGAGTGACGTGATTAATGCGCAGTAATGAGTGAATATATAATACCGTTGGATATTTCATCTGACGGTATTATTGATTTTAGGAAGGGATAGGCAGTATGGAGTTTCGACCATGTATTGATATACATAATGGTAAGGTAAAGCAGATTGTAGGTAGTTCACTGAAGGATGAAAATGACCGTGCGGTAGAGAATTTTGTTGCAGGACATGAGGCGGATTATTATGCGCAGTATTATAAGGACAGAGGCATCAGAGGCGGTCATATTATTCTGTTGAATCCGGTATCAAGTGAGTATTATGAGGCAACCAGAGCGCAGGCAATGAAGGCACTGGGTGCGTATCCGGGAGGATTGCAGATTGGCGGCGGTATTACGGATGCTAATGCGAGGGACTATCTGGATGCCGGAGCTTCCCATGTGATTGTAACCAGCTTTGTATTTAAGGATGGAAGAATCAATATGGAGAATCTGGAACGTCTGGTGAAGGTAGTAGGCAAGGAGCATTTGGTTTTGGATTTGAGCTGTCGATGGAAGGATGACGATTATTATATCGTAACAGACAGATGGCAGAAGTTTACCGAAGAGAAGGTGGACGAGAAGACACTGGATATGCTGATGAATTATTGCGATGAGTTTCTGATTCATGCGGTAGATGTAGAGGGTAAGTCACAGGGAATTGAAGAGAAGCTGGTTCGCAGGCTGGGAGAGTGGAATAAATTACCGATTACCTACGCCGGCGGAGTACATTGTTATGAGGATATTGAAGTCTTAAAGCAATATGGCTATGGAAAGATTCATGTGACAGTAGGAAGCGCATTGGATTTATTTGGCGGACATATGACAACAGATAAGATATTGGAGTACATAAAGGAATAAAAAAAGCTATCGCAAATGCGATAGCTTTTTTGATTCCCCTCATAGTACATCTTAATCCCGTAAAACAATAGCTGATTTCCAAATAACACTTTTATAAACGAATCTTATATGTAAGACTCCTTCTATATATTAAGAAAGGCACATCGAAACTAGATTAAATATGCTATAAGCTAATCTTATAACTTGGTTACGTTAACTGCCTGTGGTCCCTTTTCGCCATTCACAACTTCGAACTCTACATTAGCACCCTCGTCTAAAGACTTAAAGCCTTCCATAACGAGTCCTGAGTAATGTACGAATACGTCGTTGCCTGCCTCATCAGAGATAAAGCCGTAACCCTTCTGGTTGTTAAACCACTTTACTGTACCTTTGTTCATCAATAGATACCTCCAAATAATGATATATGTTGCATCTCTCACAACACATATAGAATAACACAGACAATCAGATAAGTAAAGAGATTATGTTAATGATTCTGAAAATTTTTTCCTAAAAATTCTACAAAAGATGACAAGAATTTAACAAAAGTTAAGAATATATTGTATAAATGTAACAATATATGTTAATATATAAATAGTACGGGGAGGTGTCATGCTTCATGCAGGAAGAAAATACCAATGAAAAAGCGCCCAAATTTAATTTGAAGGAAAAATTGGGCGGAATAAAATGGAAGGACAAATTGCCTAAGATAGATTTCAAAGTGGCTTTGACGGTAGAGGGAGCAGGAGGTAAGGAAAGAAAGCTTCCGATTCCATTCAAGCTTGTAATGATTCTTATGGTTGCGATTGTATTGATTATTGCGGCAGTAGCAGCATACAGTCATTATTTGTCAAATCATATTTTGGCAGCGAATGTCACGATGGAAGAGCTTAGAGAAGAGATTGATGTTTTGAATGCAGATTTGGCTTACAAACAAGAGGAATATGAAACGCTGGAGAAGGAGAATGCGGAGTTACAGGAGAAGTTAACAATCATCAGCAGCACTCTGAATGATATGCTTCAGGAGGAGGCACAGCGTGAGGCAGAGATTGCGAAAACATATGTCCCAAGCGGATTCCCGATTCAGGGAACGGCAACGTACAGTGTTACAAAGCTGGAGGATGGTTCTCCTATCGTTGTATTTGAGACAGTTGAGGGAACGAGTGTGGTGGCAACAGCAAACGGAACGGTAGCTTCGATAGCAGGGAATGAATCGGTTGGATTTATTGTAATGGTTGACCATGGTAACGGATATTTTTCTGTATATCGGAATAAAGCAGTGCCTAAGGTGGAGACGGGCGATGAAGTGACCCCGGAAACAGGGATTTACAAGATTCTTTCAGGTAAAGAAGAGGTGGGGTACCAGATTATAGAAAATGGTTCTTATATTGACCCTATGTCATTGATGGAAGTATATGGTTAAGAATACATATAATAAGCAGGAAGAGCTATCTCATTGAGAGATAGCTCTTCTATATTAGGATTCTTCTTTCTTGGTAAGTCTTTCAAAGATTAACTCGTAACCGTCACTACCGTAATTAAGGGAGCGGTTGACACGGCTGATGGTTGCGGTAGAAGCACCTGTCTTCTCTGCAATCTCCAAATAGGTCTTGTGCTCGCGCAGCATAGTTGCAACCTCAAAACGCTGCGATAAAGATAACAGCTCATTCACTGTACATAAATCTTCAAAAAAGTTATAGCATTCTTCCTTATTCTCTAAACAAAGGATGGCATCAAAAAGGTAATCAACTGCAGCTGTCTTGATTTTTTTATTCATTAGTTAACCCTCCGAAGTATGAAATAATATTAAAATAGCAAGTGATAGCTTTATTGCTGTAAAGTTTTAACGTTTGAAATATTGTAACACAGAATAAAAAAAAAGTAAATGAAAACCGAAGAAAACGGAAGATGCTTTTTTCGCTTGATATGTAGTTTTGAATACTATATAATGTGAATTGAAAGGGAAGAAAGAAGAGGTTGAGATATGCATATAGACACCAATGATTTATTAAACAGCATAATGGAGAGCTTTGACAGAATTGATTATGTGAAGCCTGCAGACATTCCGAATATTGATTTATATATGGACCAGGTAACAACCTTTATGGATAAAAAGCTTCGCAAGTCGACCCGTTATCCTGATGAGGATAAGGTTATGACTAAGACCATGATTAATAATTATGCGAAGAACGACTTATTGCCGCCCCCTGTGAAGAAGAAGTATTCCAAGGAGCATATACTTGTGCTGATTTTCATATATTACTATAAGGGAATCCTGTCAATTAGTGATATCCAGACAGTATTGCAGCCGATTACAACACATTTCTTTAATACAGAGGATGATTTTAATATAGAAGCAATATATAAAGAAGTGTTTGCTTTAGAGAAGGAGCAGATTGAGTCCTTGAAGAAGGATGTTGTGGATAAGTATCAGCAGTCAATGGGGACCTTTGAGGAGGCACCCGAGGAGTACAGGGAGTTTTTGAAGTTATTTTCTTTCATATGTTTCTTAAGCTTCGATGTTTATATGAAGAAGATGTTGATAGAGAAGCTTGTGGATGAGATTCGTGAAAAAGCTCCGGATGCAAAGCCGGATAAAAAATGATAATGATTGCAGTATTCAGAAAATTATGATATACTTTACGAGGAAAACCAAGCGGCACCTATGGTGACAATTGGTTTTTTTAGTAACAGTGATATTGTGCCAAAGGGGCATCGCTTTTTAGAATGGAGATTATTTATGAAGTTTAGATATATGAAGAGTTGCAAAAGGATGCTTGGCGGCTTTGCGCTTGCATTAGGAATGATGTTGACTTCTTCCTGTACATTAAAGGTACAGGCAGCGCAGGTTACCGTACAGGATATAACAACGGTAGTTGAGTCGGCAGCAGAAGCAGTAGAGGATACAGTACAGGCAGATGCTACCTTATATATGATTGCAGTGAACCGTGCTGCAAACTGTGTGACTGTATATACTAAGGACCAGATGGGATATTATACAGTTCCGATACGTTCCTTCGCATGCTCGTGTGGAGCTGAATTGGAGTATACGCCGTTGGGACTTTACACAACAAGTAATTATTACGACTGGCGTTTGATGGTGGATGGTACCTATGCCCAGTATGCGATTCGATTTAATGGACCGATTTTATTTCATTCCGTACCTTACTACACAAAGGATGCTTCGGATTTGGAGTGGGAGCAGTTTAACTTATTAGGAAGCCCGGCATCTCTTGGCTGTGTCAGACTTGCAGTATCGGATGTGAAGTGGCTGTATGAGAATTGCCCACAGGGAACGGCAGTTATGGTATATGACGATGTGAATAATCCAGGACCGCTTGGCAAGCCGGTACAGGTACAGATATCGGAGCATAGTCTCTTTAAAGGATGGGACCCGACAGATGATAATCCTTTGAATCCATGGCTTGTGATTAGGCCGGAGTTATATCTGAGAGAGACGAATGAGGCAGGAGAGTTTGTGATGCCTCTTGGTTCTACGATTGATGA
>SVFJ01000109.1 GCA_015056925.1 Lachnospiraceae bacterium
TGAAAAAGAAGAAAAGAAAGAAGCGAAACGCAAAAAGAAAAAATAGACATCAAAAAAACCTTACCAATTTTCAGTTGTCATTTCTGAAAATCAGTAAGGTTTTCTTATGCACATAAAGTAATCTTATTCATTGAATAAGGAAAATCTGTTGCCAAATCGTTGCCAGCACTTAAACAAATTTGTTTGGAAGTCGCATAAATACTGGGCTTTTTTAGCACTACTCCTTATTCGAACTCAATCGTAGCCACAGGCTTCTTTGTAATCTCATATACAACACGGTTAATGCTTGTAACCTCTGCTGTAATTCTGTCTGCGATTCTTTCTAAGAGGTCATAATCAACTCTCTCGATAGTCGCTGTCATAGCATCGATTGTGTTAACGGCACGGATAACACACATATATCCCATGCTTCTAGCGTTGTCTCTAACACCTACTGCCTTGAAATCAGGTACTACTGTGAAGTACTGCCATACCTTCTTATCAAGGCCTGCCTTAGCAAACTCCTCACGAAGAATAGCATCGGACTCTCTAAGTGCCTCAAGACGCTCTCTTGTGATTGCACCAAGACAACGTACACCAAGTCCAGGACCTGGGAATGGCTGACGATATACCATCTCTGCAGGTAATCCTAACTCAATACCACATGCACGAACCTCATCCTTGAAAAGCTGTGCCAATGGCTCTACTAATTCAAACTGTAAGTCCTCAGGAAGACCACCAACGTTGTGATGTGACTTAACACACTTAGCTGTCTTTGTACCGGACTCGATAATATCAGGATAAATTGTACCCTGTCCTAAGAAATCAATACCTTCGAGCTTTCTTGCTTCCTCTTCGAATACACGAATAAACTCGCCACCGATAATCTTTCTCTTCTGCTCAGGGTCTGCTACATTCTCTAACTTACCTAAGAATCTGTCTGTTGCATCCACATAGATAAGGTTTGCATTCAACTGATTCTTGAATACCTCTACAACGTTCTCAGACTCATTCTTACGCATCAAACCATGATTAACATGGACACAAGTCAACTGATTGCCGATTGCCTTTAATAAAAGAGCAGCAACTACAGATGAATCTACACCACCTGATAATGCTAAAAGAACCTTCTTATCTCCTACCTGACGACGAACGATTTCAACCTGGTCCTCGATGAAGTTCTTCATATTCCAGTTAGCCTCTGCCTTACACTGGTCAAATACGAACGCCTTAATTACTGCTTCATCAGGAATCTGTGCATAGCTCTGCTCACACTTTGCTGTCGGATGGTCGATTGCCATAACCGGATAACCGCACTCATAAATAGCCGGGTCTACATCAACAGGTGTACCGTCTACAACTCTGTTCTCACCACCGTTTAAAATGATACCCTTAACATTATTCAATGCCTTTAATCCGTCCGGTGTAATATCGTGTGGGTGAATCTCGCTGTAAACGCCCATATCACGAATCTGTCTTGCAATCACTGTGTTCTCTGTACTACCTAAGTCGAGAATTACAATCATGTCCTGTTTCATTGTGTCCTCCATTCACTTCAATAAATTTATCTCCTGCTCATATCATACTATATGATATGTTTTCTCACTGTTTTGAGCTCTCACCCAAAAAAGAATATTCTATATTATAGTACAAAATTCCCAGTATGCAAATGCTTTTCGATATTTTTTCTTAGCACATTGAAAAAAATTTATTTTTTTTATAAAAAAATATTTTACATGTGCGCAAATTGTGCTAAAGTATTTGCGTTAGGTTATTTACTAATCCACCTATAGCAAAGGAGATATATGCAATGAAAAAAATCTATGAAGGAAAAACAAAAGATGTTTACAGCCTTGATAATGGCAATGTAATGTTAAAGTTCAAAGACGACTGTACAGGAAAAGACGGCGTATTTGATCCGGGCGAGAATAGCGTTGGTTTAACAATCGAAGGTATTGGTAAGGCAAACCTTGAAACATCTATCCACTATTTCGAGCTTTTAAAGAAGGCTGGTATCAAGACTCACTATGTTGGTGCTAATCTTGATGACGCTACTATGGAAGTTCTTCCTGCAACTGTATTTGGTCACGGTCTTGAAGTTATCTGCCGTTTAGTTGCAACAGGTAGTTTCATTCGTAGATATGGTGAGTACATCCAGGACGGAACTGTTTTAGAAGGCGGTTACGTTGAGTGTACATTTAAGAACGATGCTCTTGGCGATCCACTTGTAACAGGTGAAGGTCTTGCAGCACTTGGCATTATGACTCCTGCAATGTTTGAAAGCATGAAAGAGCAGACTCTTAAGATTACAAAGATTGTTGCAGACGACTTAAAGACTCTTGGCTTAGATTTATGGGATATCAAGTTTGAGTTCGGTTACAACAACGATGAAGTTATCTTAATCGATGAGATTGCTTCCGGTAACATGCGTGTTTATAAGGACGGAAAGATTGTTGACCCTGTTGAGTTAACAAAGATTATTAACAATCGCTAATAAAGTGTTGCTCGACAGCAACACTTACAAGAATTTGCTTTGGCAAATTCTTAATCGAATATTTTTCGTCATCGCACATTATGAATACTAATAAAGCCCCCGAATTTCGGGGGCTTTTACTATTTCTTCTTCGGTTTGCAGGAGCATCCGATTCCTAATGCGCCTTCTCCAGTATGACAGCATATTGCAAGCGGAAGATTATCACACAGCACCTTCATTCCGGGAAAATATGCCTCTATCTCCGCTACCCATTCCTTAGTAGTCTCTTCATCTGCACTTGATGCAGCCATCAAATAAATCTCATGATTCTCATATGCTTCCTTAAAAGTCACCTCCAAATCATGCTTCATAGCCTCCAGCATCTCATGCTTTGCCTTCTTCATACCACGGCTTTTCTTAAATGCTTCCAGCATTCCGGTTCCAAGCTTTAGAATTGGTTTGATATTCAATACCGTTCCTACAGCCGCAGCTGCTGCCGAAATACGCCCGCCACGCTTCAAGTATTCCAAAGTCTCCACACCAAGATAGATAACCATCTCCTCCTTAGTGTCCTCTAATATCTCCTTAATCTCCTTAGCACTATAACCGTCGTCAATCAGCTCTAATGTATCCAGAAGTGAACGATGTAAAGGCGTTGCCATTCTGCCATTGTCTACCACATGCACCTTACCCGCAAACTCCTCTTCCTCTGCCAGCATCTTAGCGGTATTACAAGAACCACTCAGACCACTGCTAAGAGGCATATAGATAATCTCCTCATACTCTGCCAGTCCTTCTCTCCAAAGGTTCATAACTGCCTCGGGTGAAGGCTGTGAAGTAGTTACAGTCTTTCCTTCTGCCAATAATGCAAAGAACTCCGACCTTGTAATATCTACATCCTCATAATAGCACTTGTCCTCCACATAAAATGGCATCGGCAATACTTTAATCCCAAGGCGTTCTGCCTCCTTAGGCTCTATCGCGCATTGACTATCTGTCATTACTCCTATTGCTTTCATACATATTCCCCAACCTTTCATCGTTAACTACCATAATATTTCCTGATAGCTTCCCTTCTATTATATACCCTATAATCACCAGCTTAATTCTAAATATGTCCGGGTTTTCTCTCACTTTCTTTGGGAGGTGTCATATAATCACCATACTGTGCTGTTAAATAATCATCATATTTAGAAGGTACATAAAATACCGTATCTTCAAATGGATGCTCTACAAGACAATCCATTGTATCAGCATCATATTTCACAGAAAGCAATTTGAACAAATCATTGTATGCCGTTACATACTTCGTCTCCTTCTTATTCCCAATCTGTGAAATCAAATCATATAATCTTAATTTAAACCTTCTTGTGAATAATCTTCCAAAATAGTAGGTACTCGCTAATGCAATCTTATATAATATTGAAAAATTCTCGTAATGTACATTTTCCTTCATCATCCCATGGAATAAAACCATTATGCCTGATTGCTCCTAAACATGAACCACCCGACAAACTATATTTAATATGATTCTCTTCGCAGAATAAATGTATCTCTTTCATCATCTCCAACAACTCTTCTTGAATTGCTTTCGTACCATATTGATTTGCATTATCTATCATAAAAGATACACCTTCTTTCTACTTATTATGTTACCTATTCTATTCAATATTATTTTATTTTCACACGAAAATCAAGAGAAAGGGAATACATAAAAGCCTGTCGGAAAATTCATCCGACAGGCTTATCTTCATTTTATTAACTTCCTACTTTTTCTTCCTCAACCAATTGTACCACAGCCATCTCTACCTGATGATTCTGTATCTGTGTGACATTTACATGCAGACCACATACATCGACTTCTATATCTGCACCATCCTCAGGAATATTTCCTAATGTATGAAAAATCAAACCATTAAATGTATCAAACTCCTCATATGGCAATGCTACCTTTGTCACTTCTGCAACATCCTCCAATAAGGCACTGCCATGTACCTTCCATATGCCTTCCTGTACAACCACTATCACCTGTTCCTCGTCTGCCTTAGTATCATCTACCAAGTCTCCTACCAACTGCTCTACAAGGTCATTCATAGTAATAATACCTGTCATACCGCCGTACTCATCTAATACCACTGCAAGCATCTGACGCTCCCTCTTCATGTTACGAAAAAGCACATCTGCTCTCACCGTATCCGGTACAAAGTACGCTGCTCTGACTGCACTGTGCATAACAACCTCCCGACTCTTTTCCTTTAATCGGAAGTACTCTTTTGCATTTAAAATACCTACAATATTATCTGCCGTGCCATCACAAACAGGATATAAGGTATGTCTGGTGTTGTATATGGTATCCTCCCAAACCTCCATACTATCCTCTGTATCCAGCATCACCACTTCAGTTCTATGTGTTACCAACTCCTTGGCTGTCAAATCATCAAATTCAAATACATTCTGTATAAACTCGCGTTCTTCATGGTCAATGGTTCCTCTTTCACTTCCCACATCTACCATCATACGAATTTCTTCCTCACTTATATTGTCCTCCTCTGCATTAGGGTCAATTCCCATAAGACGTAATACACCATTTGTAGACAATGTTAAAAAACTTACCAATGGTGCAAATACTTTGGCAATACCACTAATCAGACCCGATAATCCAAGTGCCAGTGATTCTGCCTTACGCATTGCGACCTGCTTAGGTACTAGCTCACCGAATACCAATGTAAAATATGATAAAATAATCGTTATCAGTACAACTGCTATCGAATCCAAAATATGTACAGGAATCGTTACTCCCAAGCCTACTGCCAAATCAACAAGTACTCCCGAGAAATTCTCTGCCGCAAAAGCACTTCCCAGGAAGCCCGACAATGTAATCGCTACTTGAATCGTCGCTAAAAACCTTGCCGGCTGACTTGTCAGATGCACAAGCCGTGTTGCCCTCTTATCGCCTTGTGATGCCATTTTGGCCAGCTTAGTGTCATTCATCGAAATCACTGCAATCTCAGCACATGCAAATACTGCATTTAATGCAATTAATACCACCTGTAACAAAATCATGAATAAAATTGTACTGTCACCCTCGTCCATTGAAATAATAAACTCTCCTTTTCTATTTTTATATGAATGCGCCCATTATAGCAAAAGAAAAGGGACATCGTCCATGCGACCTCCCTAATCTTTGCTATATCTTAACTATCTGCCTGTCACCTGATAATTTATATAATTTCTTCTGCCAATCCAAATCAATACAATAATAACTGACACATATAAAATCGGTGCAAACTGCCATGTAGTAAGCTCTATTCCCAAAATGGATACCAAACGCATATCAATAAAACCTTCATCTATTTTAAGAAGATTAATCGGCAGATAATTCCATAACTGCGAAATCAATCCCCAGGATACCGGCATTGGAATCATTCTTGCACCAAATAATATACCAATCACAATTGCCATTGCTCCGACACTGTTCTTTAGTAGCTCTGCTAGTACCATTGTAAAGATTGCGCTCATAATAGAAGATAAAAGTAATAGCGCCATAAGGATTAAAACAGTCTCTCCTACTGTTATATCATAGGAATAGAAATTTACCAAAGCTACCTGTATTGACGCCTGAAAGCCCTCTATTCCATAACTAAAGAAATTGCCCGCTACCGTTACTGCAATAAATAACAAATTTCCTACAAAGGTTACTATACTTCCTGCTATTATCTTTACTGCATAAAGCTTTCCTCTTCCATATCGACTACACAGGATTAACTGGTCTGTCTTTCTACTATGCTCCTCTCCAAACACATTCACCATAGCAATCGAGATAAAGAATGTAAATATAAGACAAATCATATAGCCACCATGCATTCCTGCCAAATACTCATATGCTGTAGAATATTGATAGGTAAATGGCTTCTCTACTTCCGCTTCTCTAGCCTGCCAATATGCCTGCTCTTTCTCGTTGAGCTCATAATACTCCCATGTGGATTTCATATCCGCTTTTCGTGATTCATACAGCATATTTTCTGTTAAAGTTCCACCCATCAAAGCCTTTTTTAGTCCCCACATGCGGATTCTTTCATCCAGACCTGCATACTTACGTGCTTCCTCTTGATAAGCCGAAGAGAAACGGTATCTGTTATCTTCCCAATCCACCTTTGCATAGGCCTCTTTCATCTCAGATAACAGCGCATCATCTATCACTCTGCCTGATAATTCGATTCCGTTTGCCCTATCAATCTTATTTCTTTCCATATGCGTTTCTAAGAACTCATCATCCACATAAGTAGTGCCGATACTTCCTGCAAAGGCAAGAAATGCCTGTAATGCCAAAAGAAAAACAAACGCTATAATCGTACTTTTCTTTTTTACAATCTTTCTAATTTCAAATTTTAATAATGTTCTCACTTTCTACTTCTCCTATCTTCCGGATACCTGATAGCGCTTATAGCATCTGTTTACAATCATAATTAACACAAGGCTGATAAATAGATAAAGTATCAGTCCGCTCTGATAATTTGTGAAAAACAGATTTCCTATCTGTGTCAAACGATAGTCTGCCGCATTTTCACCACTCAATAGACGAATCGGTATCAGATTATATAATTGAGAAAACGCTCTATGCTCATACGGAACATTAAATAATAATGTAAAATATACTGCCCCAAGCATAATACCCATTACCACGACACCGTTTTTCAAAATTTCTGATAATGACATGACAATCACACTATATAAAATACTGCTTGCCAAAAAGATTGCGCTTCTAATTAGCACCATCTGTCCAATCGTCATATTTCTAGCGCAATTCGGAAAGGCTATCTGAAATGCAACATCAAACCCATCCGCACCATATATGCCTAAAGCACATATCACCATAAATCCCAAAAAGATGATTCCACATCCCAAACCAAAGGTAGCGCCTGCTGCCAGCTTGGCATACTGTAAGACATTCTTTCCATGCTTGCTGCATAAAATCAATTGGTCCGTTTTTCTGCTATGCTCCTCTGAAAACACATTTGCCAGACATATCCCTATGGTTAAAATCAGCATAAAGTTCAGCATCATCATTTCATCCAGAATCTTATCCCAACCTCCGACATAGCCATATGTAAAGGGCTTTTCTATCATGCTGTCCTGCTCTGCCCAATATGCTTTCTCTTGTTTAGAAAGCCTTAACCCTGTCTCTCGCTCCTGATATTGATTTTCCCGAATCTGGTATAATGCATCTTCCGTCATATTATGAACCGAATTATAGTTACCGGTCACGCAACTCACAAATAAATATATCTGGTCATATTGTAGCCGTTTTTGTATGAAATCTTTCTGTTCCTCATCAGTAGCTTCACTTACTAGCATGTTTACACTCAAACTGTCATCCAAATGCTCTTTATAAACTCCACTGTATGCTTCCTTGACCTCTTCGAGTAAGGCATCATCTATTTTTAGACCTGCCAGCTTCTGCGCTTTTTCTTTCTCATATACCGCATATTCATACCCTTTCATCTGAATATCTTTTTCACCATCAAACATTGTCCATGTTTCTGTCAATGGACCAACAAGATACATTAGCACCAGCATAAGCATCATAATTCCCAATGTTACACAAACTAATCTACGCTTACATATCTTCTTTAACTCATATGTATATAATGAACCAAAATTATTCATATAACCCCTCTTCTCCAAACTGCTCTAAGTAGAACTTCTCCAAGTCTCCATTATCTTCTGTCCACTCGCCCTGATAGATGAGCTGCCCGTCCTTCATCATCAATACCTCATCTGCTATATGCTCGATATCAGAAACAATATGCGTAGAAAGCAATACAATATTATCCTTTCCAAGTGAAGCAATCAGATTGCGAAAACGCACTCGTTCCTTCGGGTCAAGTCCTGCTGTCGGCTCGTCCAATATGATAAGCTTAGGGTCATTTAATAATGCCTGTGCAATTCCCAGACGTTGCTTCATACCACCTGAATAGGTTTTTATCTTCTTCTTTGCTACATCCTTTAAGGATACAAGTTCTAATAATTCCTTGATTTTCTTCTTAGCATATGACTTCTCTAATCCCTTTAATGCTGCCATATAGAGCAGAAAGTCCACACCGCTAAACTCAGGATAATATCCAAAATCCTGTGGCAGATATCCAAGCATTGTACGGTATTCTTCTGTAGATACATCTTGATTATTTAAGGTAACCGTACCACCTGTTGGCTTCAAAATCCCACAAAGCATTCTCATAAGAGTCGTCTTTCCTGCCCCATTTGCCCCTAAAAGCCCATATACTCCTGGCTTTAATTGCAAGGAAATTCTATCTACTGCAATCTTATTCTTATATTGCTTTGATAATCTATCTATTACTAATTCCATAATAATTCCTCCGTCTGACTGATTGTCTTTTTATACTCATTCCATGTTTTTACCATGAAATAAACTGCTGCTATTACCCACCAGATTACCTTCTGCTCCTCATAATATCCGGATATTATGTTTTTCAAGATAACATTAAGCAGACATACAATTGCTGATGTTACCATGCATAGATAAGTCGCATCAATATCCTGAAATCTTCTTACCGCCCAAAGTCCTAAGGTGGAAGACAGCATATACGGTACAAATAAGTAAAGACCTGTTCTTGCAAACGGTATCAACGAATTGCTTCCTACAAATGGAATCAGAATACAGAATACTGCAAAGTGTAAAATACCGATTATCCCTATCCTTGCCAGCATGATACTTTTCAATGAAAATCTTGATGCCATTTCAAGCTCTGCCATACCATATGTCATTGACCTTGCATTCTCCGTGATTGCACACAATGCAACAAACGGCATCATGGATGAAATAACCCATAGCGAATCCTGCCCCACATAGCTTGTTCCCCAAATAGCTACTGCTACGATAAAAAGTGATAGTATCCATACTCTTTTTCTTATATAAGCAGTTTGCTGTAACACAAAGGAATATGTACTAAGCTGCGGCTTATCCAGCTTACTAATAAACTCCTTCTTATGCTGAGGCATTGGTGCTTCATATGCTTCTTTTAATGCTTTTCTCATTTCTGATTTCATTTGAATTCCTCCTCTCCTAACTGACTTTGCAGCTTCTCTGTCGCTGCTTTTAATTTGCGATACAAGGCAAATCTGGATATTTCGTAAAGCTTCGCAATTGTTCCCATCGGAACCTCATTCACATAGCGTAGCAATATTAGCTCCTGCTCTTCCTTCGACAGTGTAGCTAATGCTTCCTTTACTGCAAGATTGGTTAACACCTGGTTCTCAGGTCCTTCCACCGCTCCTATTTCTGAGTTCTCTTCTGTGATTACCTCATGCTCCCTCTTACGCAACTCATCTACACACAGATTATGCGCTATCTTATATAGGTACTGTAGCGTCCAGTCATTTCCATAATGACCATAATGCTCATAGAATCTTAAGAAGGTTTCCTGCGTGATATCTTCTGCCACTTCCTGCTTGTGCACTTTAAAATAACAGTAGCGGTATATCTTATCGTATTGTTCTTCTATATCTGTTGTTCTGCCCATGGACACGTTTTGAAACCTCCTTTCATAATGTATAACGGATGAGCCACTTGGAATGTGCGGTGTTTTTATCTTTTTTCATCTTCTTTAATTATCATTCAAGAAGCATCCCTCGCTTACAGTTCGGTCAATTCGGGTTTGCATGAGCCATGCACATCTATGTAGAATGGTCTGTGGGAGCTTGCTCACAAGCAGACATATTCGTGCATAGATGTATACGGCGACGCCGTTCGATGAACAAGCGCCATAGGCGCTGTGAATCGAGCATGCGAATGCAATATCTGGCTGTTCCCGCTTTGCCTGACTGATACACAAACAGACTCTATTTGTCTCAAAAGTAGGAGTTCCGAGCATAAGTGGTGCTAGATGTTTTTATTTAATTGTTCTAAAACGTACGCAACCGCAG
>SVFJ01000008.1 GCA_015056925.1 Lachnospiraceae bacterium
CTCCCGCACACATCTGACACGGCTCCAGCGTTACGTACAAGGTACACTCTTCCAACCGCCAGTCACCAATCACCTTACTGGCGCGATTAATCGCCGTAATCTCTGCATGTGCAAGAGTGTTCTTATCTGTATTACGGCGATTATATCCCCGTCCGATAATCTTACCCTCATGCACAATTACACAGCCAATCGGTACCTCGCCCAATGCATAGGCTTTCCTTGCCTGCTTCATGGCTTCCTTCATATATCTTTCATCTTCTGTCATTATGAGACGTGGCATACTTCTCCACCTCTTTCATTTGATAAGTCCTTCTATCTGTGTTAACATAAGAAAAACCCTATTTCATAATTTTAGTATATACGAAATATTCATAATAGAAAAGAGGATTTCAATGTTAATTCTTGGATTTCAAAAGACGACTTTATTAGATTACCCGGAGCATATTGCATCCACCATTTTTACCGGTGGCTGTAATTTTCGATGCCCTTTTTGTCATAACAAAGATATCGTCTTTGCAAAGGAAAGCATGGATTCCAATGTATTAACTCCATATTCTGAAGAAGAGATTCTTGCTCATCTTCAAAAACGCAAAAATGTCCTGACCGGAGTATGCATTACCGGCGGTGAACCCACTCTTCAGCCTGACTTACCGGAGTTTCTTGCTAAAGTAAAGGCTCTTGGTTATCAGGTCAAGCTGGATACCAACGGATACCGTCCTGATATTATGATTTCTCTTATCAAACAGGGGTTAATAGATTATGTTGCTATAGATATTAAGAATTCCCCACAAAAATACGCCCAAACCATCGGCTTGAGCGCATGTGATATTTCCAATATCAATAAGTCTGTCGATTATTTAATCCATGGTAATCATGGTATTTCCTATGAATTCCGCACCACACTTGTAAAGGAACTTCATACAGACACTGATATGCACGAAATATCCACTTGGATTCAAGGTGCAAAAGCTTATTATCTGCAATCTTATACAGAATCTGCACAGGTTATCCAAACCGGATATCATGCACACGATAAGGAAACCTTGCTTGCCTTCTTGAACATATGTCATGAAACTATTCCAAATACTGTACTCCGTGGAGTTGATTAGTATGCCAAAACAACAGCTTATTTCCAATGTACTCACGCTATGCTCATTATCCATTATCAAGGATTCACACCTTAAAAGACATGTGCAAACTAAACATATGCTCTTTTTGGCACATTCTTAAAACTGGAAATAAATAAATTGACTTGTATCATACTCCACTCCATAGCATCCAAACAAAATGATAACAAACAATAACAATACATATCCTACCAAGCGAAACCACCACTCCTGACGCATAAAAGCTTCTACTACGTCACATCCTTTATATTTCTTATAGTCTACAGCAAATAATATAACAATAAAGAAAAGCAGCATTCTGAAGAATTCTTCTGTCACTCCAAGTTCATATATAGAACCATCTAGCAGCACATACCAATTAAAGTGGAATAAATTACTCCAAACATCCTGAAGCACTTCCCACGTACCTGCCCGAAAAAACATCCACGCAAAGCCTACTAATAAAAACGTAGTTACGCGTTGTCTGATTCTAACACTAATGCTTTCAGTATTCTGCGGTAACAGCTTGTCCATTTTTTCTTTTATTTTCTTACATATATTACCGACTACCTGATAAGCACCGTTTAGTACTCCCCAAATCACGAATGCAATGGAAGCACCATGCCACAATCCGCTTACCGCAAACACCGTCATCAAGTTACCTTGCTGTCTTAACCAACCTTTTCGGTTCCCTCCCAGCGGAATATAGAGATAATCCATGAACCAGCCTGATAGTGAGATATGCCATCTACGCCAAAACTCCTTGATACCTCTCGAAAAATAAGGTGCCTCAAAATTACTCATTAGCTTAATCCCAAACACCAACGCTGCCCCCCTGGCAATCGTCGAATATCCATAGAAATCACAATAAATCTGCATCGCAAAGAAAAATGTTGCAATCGCAATATAAAAACCCGGATATTGCATAGGATTTTCATAAACCGTATTTACGATAATCGCAGCCTTATCAGCAATTACTACCTTAAGAAAAAATCCATATAGCATTAATAATATGCCTCTTGCGCAATTATCCCAACTAAACCTCTGTGGCTTATACAACTGTACCAGCAAATTTTTAGAACGTTCAATCGGTCCTGCAACCAACTGCGGAAAAAAAGAAACAAATAACGCATATCTAAGAAAATTCTTTTCCGCATAAATATCGCCTCGATATACGTCAATCAAATATCCAATCGACTGCAATGTATAAAACGATATTCCCACAGGTAACACAATAGAAAACGACGACTTAATCGCTTCTGCTCTGAATATACTCAAAATCATATTCAGACCATTTAATATAAAATCAAAGTACTTAAAGAAACCAAGTATACCCAAGAGAATAATTAGCGATATCACCAAATATTTTTTTCCTATTCTTCGTTTCTCTCTAATACTATCTTTTTGTTTCTTTCGCCTATCATACTCTATACATAATCCTGCAATATAGGTAACCGTAGTACTGGTTAATAACAATATTATATACACCGGATTCCAACTCATATAAAAATACCAGCTTGCCAACAGCAACCATATATACCTAATCTTCTGTGGCAAAATGAAGTTAATCATTACCACTATCGGAAAGAAAATCAAAAATTCAAAAGAATTAAATATCATATGTACCTCCATATAATCTACTGATACTAATTATAAATATGAAAATTCAATAATAAACCTCTTTTGTCGATATGCGCTCTTCATCTCCCACTGTTCGATAAACAATCGACAAAATTCCATTTTCATTCTTATCTATCTCAATATATGGATTACTGTTAAAATCCTGAAGCATTACCGTCTCCCCCGAATCAGGAGTCATATAAATTCTATACTGCATTTCGTCCCTTCTATTAGATGCCACCACCCACTTTTCTTTTCCATTTTCCAAATCTTCTATGTAATAAATTCCAAAAACTTTTCCCGTACTTTTCTGCAGCTTATCTGTATATGTATCATGAAAATACTCTTCTGAGTATACCATTTCATCGAAAAATATTTTATTAATACAGTTTGTAAAAATTTCTGCACCATCCGAATTTAAATGCTCATAATCTGCAAAATATTTTATATCATCAATGGACAAATATTCTTCCTTAACCAAATTAAAATCAAAATAATCAATATTGTATGGCGCTAAAAGTTCTTTAATCTGTTTCACATATAAGTCATAATCTCCTAACGCCATCATCTGCAATTCATATAGAGGCGCACTAAAAAAAGCCAATCTAATGTTATTATCTGCACAATATTCTATTATCTTTTTAATATATAATTTACTCTCCTCACTCAACGGATGGTCTTCCATTCTAAATTCCGTTTTCAAAGCACACTGCCATTCATCGGCATATATATCAGAATACGTATAACCCTTGTCGGTATATGAAATTTTACCTCTTTCATGTTTTTCTTCTCCTTTGTATTCCTTATAATCATTCGTTAATTTCACCCTTATTTGTTTTTGGATATGCTCATTATCAAACAGCTTACTCCTATATCTCATAAACGGAAGCAATGTTTCTAAATATTGCGTTTGTTCTATTACATTGTACATATATCTTATTTTATTCGCAGACCATTTCATGTTATCCAGACAATACCACTGTGTAATACACTCTGTGTGAGCATTCTCCCCATCCTCTACTGCAAAATCATAGTATAATTCAACAAACACCTGTTTAATATCATTTACTTTATCAGCTTCACGAAGCAAATAATACGATGCACTTACACGCTGACCATTTGTTGCTAAATTAAAATTATTCTCACCCGTCAACTCATCTAATATGTATGGATTTATATTCCAAAAAACATGTGAGGAGCCAAGAAATAAAGTATCAATGTTTTTATCTTGTTCATAAAAATTGTGCATTACCACTCTTGGCCATGTATTTGCCCCTCCATCAACGTACAAAAAATTTAAAAATGTACATATTAAGCCAATTACTACCACCATTAAATTAAACATAATAATTCTTTTTCCCACTGTTTTTACACTATCAGATAATTGCTTTCTTTTGTTCATTATTATTCCCCAATTCACTTGATTTACCTATAATTTTATTATAAGTTTACATAATTTACAATATCGTTTTATACATTTTCTTATTCACAAAAAACACCAAAAGCATATCTCAAAAACTTCTTTTATATCTCCACATACTTCTTATAATAACCAAAACATCCTGCATAAAGCTCCCGTTGATTTCCATTCTCTAATTTCGTCTCTCCATTCTCAAATTCTGTAAACCCATACAGTGCTGCAAGCTGAACCTCCCGTTCATAGTACACACCCGGAACCTTCAAATAATATCTTTCATCTTCCGCATTCCGACACAATAACAGTTGTCTATAATTATAATATGCATGCAGCAAAAAAGAATTTGTTGCCAATCCATGATAATCCCTATGGAGAATAATGATATCCTTGGGTTTTATCAAGACAGCCTGTGTTTGAGGGAATATATGTACATTTGGGTAATTTTTACATATTTGTCTCCATTTATCCGTCTCAGAAACAGGTTCTATTCTATATTCTTTTTTCTTTGGGATTACCATCGGTATCATTTCTCTTTTCTCCTCCTCCGGTGTTGATGCACTGGTTTTCTCTACACTTTTATCAATTATACATAGTCCATAACTGTCACTTGTAATAGGTATGTAGATCACCTCTCCCGCTCGGCATTTCCAATCTTCAATATTTATTTGAACTTGTCCCGTTCCCTCCTGTAAGATAATTTTTCCAATTTTTCTTTTATTCTCCTGCATATTATGCATCAAATATATATTTCTCTCTACGGTTCCATGTATGGGCACATTTCTCAACACAATCTCTAACTGTCCATCCCCCCCTCGCAGAAATCCAATACTTCTTTGGCACTTTTCATTTATATAATAATCAATGTAGCTTATTTGCTTTGCCATATCTTTGTCCATATCTAATCTATTAATTCATTGTATGCCCTGATGTATAAAAAAATTCCATGGATATTACTCCATGGAATCTATGTATTTCATATAATTTACAACCATCATTGCAATTTTGAATGTCAATGCATCCTCAAAATTACGAATATCAAGTCCTGTAGACTGATGCAGCTTCTCAATTCGATATACCAATGTATTACGATGTACGAAGAGCTGTCTCGATGTCTCCGATACATTCAGACTGTTGTCAAAAAACTTCTGCACAGTCATCAACATCTCGTCATCAAGTTCCTCCGGAAGTCCCTCTCCAAAGATTTCTTTAATAAAAATACGGCAGAGATTTACCGGAAGCTGATAAATCAAACGTCCTATGCCCAAAGTATTATAAGCCGTAATCGGTTTCTCCATATAGAATATCTTTCCAACCTCTAATGCAAGCTTCGCTTCCTTATAAGACTTAGATACTTCCTTTAGCTCATGCACTACGGTACCATAGGATACTCTTGCATTTAACATTGCTTCCGTATTAAGCATATCAATAATCATCTGAGCAGTCTGCTCCATCTCATCACTATTGGACATATCCTCAACACGCTTAATCAGAATAATATTCTTCTGCTCAACCGCTGTCAAATGACAATCCTGCTGGTCATCAAACAGACTCTTCATCATCTCCATCGCAACATTATCTTTGTCATTCTGTGCCTCTATCAGATAAACAACCCTGTCGCCCTCTGTATCAATATGAAGCTTCTTTGCACGATTATAAATATCTACCAAGAGCATATTGTCCAGTAAAAGGTTTTGGAAGAAATTATTCTTATCGTAATGCTCCTTATACGCAACTACCAAATGCTGAATCTGGCTTACCGCAATCTTACCAATCGTATAGGCATCCGCATCCGTTCCCTTTGCAACAAGAACAAACACTACCTCTCCATCCTCTAATATCTTAAGCATATGATATCCGCCTATAATCTGACTATCCGCAGGCGAACGCACAAAATCCATAACCAATCTAATATTTATCTCATCACTCTGAAAGGTAGATGCTACTGTTAAGCCTTCCATATCAATTACGCAAAGCTCTACCTTTGTAATACTTTTTAACTCATCAATACTTGTCTGAATTACCTGATTCGATATCATCCTTCTAACCATGCCTTTCTGCGCATTACACGCGAATCCCCCATTGAGTTCATTTTAGCGAATTTTCGGGAGTTGTGCAAGAACGTGATTTTATTTACCGTATGCATTCCATCTATATAAACTATATTTCTCATTTTCAACGACGATATCATATTTATCTTCTAAAATATCTTGAATAGCGGCCGCTTCACCTTTAACAACCAACCACTGACACGCACCACTCTCATAATATTTTCTAATTTCATTTTTTATATCATAATTTACCTTAGCCAAATCATCTTGAAATGCTATATATTTATATGCTGTCGCATCCTCAAACCATAAATAGAAACTGGAAAAATTATACGCCCCTACTCCCGATGCATCTTCTGGAATACATTGTACTACCTCTTTATACTGAGTTGGTAATGTTCTGGATACACTATATTCCCGAATGGCATTGCGGCATGAAACAAAGCCACAAAACATTGCATAAATGCAAAGCACTGCTAATATTATTTTAGTAATTTTCTTTCTATCACACCTCTTACATGCCAGGAAAATCAGTAGCATATTAGGTATCGCTATCATTGCATAGTGTGCATATCCTGTAGAGTTCCAAAAAAATGCAGTCTCCACTAATCCAATTAAAATAGATAAAAGTACAATTTTATCTATTTTTTTCATTTTTCCAATCAACAACACCGTACAAATAGGGAAATAAACAAGAAAATATCTTGTCAAAAAATATTTAACACTAATAAACGTTAAATTATCATGCCATGTCCCCATATACTTTAGATATTTTATACCATACATAAACTCTGACTGCCACCAATCCCACAAAGCATCTTGGGACCAAAAATAAACTATTACAGGTAAAATCGGTATGATTATCCCTAAAATTCCACCAAAAATATTTTCAACTATATTCTTCCATTCTTTACTTGTCAAAAGTATAATTGCAATCAAAAACGCACCACAAACAACAGGTAATACGTTAGTAATTCTTGTTAATAACGCTACTGAAAAGGTTACCCCATAAAAGAAAGCATATTTAGGATTATGTTGTTTCATATTTTCAGTATTAGATAAATATTTAGATTGAAAATATATACTAATAAACAAAAATGGTAAAAAATATTCTTCTACCAAGTTTCCCTCTTCATATAATAATGTAAGACTCAACAACACTAGTAATACAATACCTATTCTAGAAAAATTTTTTTTACATATCAATCCAGAATACGCATATATTGCAACTATCGTAACCATCATAAATATTGTTTGGAATATAATGACTCCATATCTATTCCCCGTCACAATATAACCTAACATATCTACAAAATAAATAAGCGCCCCCTTATCCATAAATATATCTTTATATGGTATACTTCCCCTAGCCCAGCTTTTTCCTACGAAAAAATAAGTTGGCGAATCATAACCTTGAAAATAAGGATATAAAAAAGAGGTACTTTTAGAAAAAACAATCACAAATACACCCGCTACTATCATAGCACATAAAAATATACACCCAAGTCTCCGCTTGTTATTAGCAATATTCATTTTACATTCATCAAAATTTTTATTATTCACAATATTCACCACTCCAACATTTGATTATTTATAAATTATCATTCGCGAAGAAATAATCAATTCATACATTATATCACATCAGGATACCTTATATATTTATCTGTAATTTGTTATATTATAAAAATATAATATTTATGTTATCTTATTTTTATATGAATTTCAACATCCATTTCCATACATTGCAATATAATGTTCCATTTTATATACTTTCGTATATAATCCCATTATATCTTTTAGATTTATACTATCAATACACAAAAACCCCGAGTGGATAACCACTCGGGGTAAATTATCAATGATATACAGATTAGTTTGTAATAACCTTCTCTGTTTCCTTATCGAATACGTGAATCTTCTCAACGTCGATAGCAAACTTAACCTTATCACCAGGTCTAGCTGTTGTTCTAGGATCAACTCTAGCTGTGATAGAAGTCTCAGCGATATCAGCATATAAGAATACTTCAGCACCAAGTAACTCGTATACACGGATAGTTGTCTCGAATGTGCTGTCAGCCTTAGCTTCGATCATCATCTGAGAATCATAGATATCCTCTGGTCTGATACCGAATGTAACAACCTTTCCATCATATCCGCCGTCGATTAACTTCTTAGACTTAGCTGGTGGAAGTGCGATTGCAAGGTCAGCAACCTTTAATGTAGCAACATCACCGTTTACAGATACTGTAGCGTCAACGAAGTTCATCTGTGGAGAACCCATGAAACCTGCAACGAAGAGGTTCTGTGGCTTCTCATATAAGTTCTGAGGTGTATCTACCTGCTGGATAACACCATCCTTCATAACTACGATACGTGTACCAAGAGTCATAGCCTCTGTCTGGTCATGTGTAACGTAGATGATGGTTGTACCTAATCTCTGGTGTAACTTAGCGATCTCGATACGCATCTGTACACGAAGCTTAGCATCCAAGTTTGAAAGAGGCTCATCCATAAGGAATACCTTAGGATTACGTACGATAGCACGACCCATAGCAACTCGCTGTCTCTGACCACCTGATAAAGCCTTTGGCTTTCTGTCAAGGAGTGGAGTTAAGTCAAGAATCTTAGCTGCTTCCTTAACCATCTTATCGATTTCTGGCTTTGGAACCTTTCTTAACTTAAGACCGAATGCCATGTTGTCATATACTGACATATGTGGGTAAAGAGCGTAGTTCTGGAATACCATCGCGATATCTCTGTCCTTAGGCTCTACATCGTTAACTACTCTGTCACCGATTCTTAATTCACCTGAAGAAATATCCTCAAGACCGGCAATCATACGGAGTGTAGTAGACTTACCACATCCTGAAGGTCCTACGAAGATGATGAATTCCTTATCAGCGATTTCAAGGTTAAAATCTTTTACTGCTTCGAATCCGTTAGGATAAACTTTGCAGATATTCTTTAATGATAAACTTGCCATTTTCATTTCCTCCCGAAAATATTAAATTACTAAACTGTTATTAGTATAAATTATATTATGTCAAAAAGCTATGCCACAAATCACCAAATATTTTTTTTGCATTATGTAGAAAATGCTTACCCACTCTTCATTTTTTTCTTCAACTATGCAACTTGTCTATTTGATTATCGATTTGATATACAGATTGACCAATCCATTTTGAGAGATATTGTTTCTCAAAATACTATTTCTTGGCTTCCTCCTTCATCGCCTCTTCTATGGCCTCACTTCCTGCAAATATACCACTATCCAAATCTTCAGAATCCTCCTGAGCCTTAGCTTCTTCTGCCTCTCTGGCCAGAATACGCTCCTCATAAGGTCTGAAAATCTTTAAAAACAGCATGGACTGCAGATAAATCAAAAGTCCCACTGCCAATAACACAAGCGCCGGTAAAGACTGTGGAATAAGGTAAAAAACAACTACCGGCACAAAGAAAGATACAATAATCAATACCGCACTTGGCAAATGTGATAATGCCATCAGGTAAGAATTCTTAATCTGATTCTTCACTGTGTTGGTAAATCTTGCCTGCATCGGAAATACAAAAACAATTCCAACTATAATAATGATTGCTGCTGCCATAATAGCAATACGCATCCATTCGCTAAACTCAACTCCGGACTGTGTCATAATCCTGTAATCAGCAAATAATACCACCGCAACCACAAGCATAATCAGCCACATAATGGTTGACTGCTTAAAGTTTTCCTTAAATGCCTTAAAATATCCCTTTGTAATGTAGCTCTCTTCATTCTTAACCATCTTAAAGGCCACATAATAACCTGCTGTCAATGACGCACCTGCAGTTACAATCGGTAAACAGCCTAATATGACAAAAAAATTCAAAATCATAATGTCTGCAACCTTATTCAAAAAGTTCATCAACGGACTATCCAACTTAAACATAACTGATATCCTCCCATAGTTTTGTTGCTCCAATAGTAAACATCATACTATGTTTAACGTCCATTTTCAACAAAATCGCACTCAATCAATTCATAAATTTATTATAAACTTGCTCATACTGCTGTTGTAGTTTCTGATGAGTCACCAACGCAGATTTTGCCTTTTCACTTGCTTTGTCCATAATCTCATCATAGTGCTTTAGTAACGTATCCGTTACAACACCGTCAAAATGCCCTGATACAATGGATTCCGTCAGATAATTGATAATTTCATCCTTGGTAAATGCCTCTCTATACGCTTTTTTCTGCGCCATCTGTACGACATTTTCAGATACCTGAAGAATCGCCTGCTTCATATTCATTGTATTACCACGCAGCCCTCTTGGATATCCTGTTCCGTCAAAACGCTCATGATGCGCTCTGGCAATATCAATTACATTCTTGGAAATCTTACCCTGTAATGCTTCTGCCATTCTGTCTACATGGGTACGGACAAGATTCATTTCCTCGTCCTTAAGTTTTCTAGGCACATCCAGAATATCATCGGGAATTGCAAGCATACCGATATCATGCAATAAAGATGCATAGTAAATATCCTTCTTATCCAGTTCACTGACTCTAAGCATGGAAGCAAGCTCACGGCTGACGCATATCGTAGCAATGGTATCCGCCACCATATTCTCGCTTCGCAGTCCTGTACAATACATCAGCATCTTAAGGTATTTATCCTTCTCCTCATCAGACAAAAGAACATACTCCAAATCCGCCTCATATTCCTGCATAAAGCTTCCGTCATCCAGCTTATGAAAAATATCGAACTTCTCCACCGCCTGATAAAGCAGCTCACAAGCCGCCTTGCTATACTTGGTTCCTATATAACGGTCTATCATATGATAATCAAAATTTTCCGCAAATGCCTTATGCCAGATATCCATAATCTCTGCGACCTTAAGAATCTCTGTTTCCTCAAGGTACTGATAATTCACCTTCTGCATTCTGTTCGTATCTACATGATGATACAAAAGCATCTTCGACTGTTCTGTAAGCGGCGACAGATATTTTAAGAACAAATATCCGTAAATAGAATGCGGCATGGTATTTTTGGCCTCAAAGGTCAACTGCTTTCTTACATCGTCCGTCTTATATGCACCGATATCATGCATTACCGCAAGCAGCATAAAATCCGCAATTTCAAATTTTTCATATCCGCCTTTACATTCCAGCATTTTCGCCATGATATAACTGACACGTCTTCCATGGTCCACAAGCGGCGCATTCATCATTGATAATGTATCACATATTAAATAGAATAAATTTTTGCTGGTTATATACTCTACTGCCAAGACTTTCCCTCCTCGTTTCTTTTGTACCCCTTTTATTACCAACATCGCTCCATTGGCGTATATCTGATACCATCATTTGTCCGTTCGAGTCCCGTATCCTGAAAGCCTACCTTATGATAGAAGCCCACAGCATAGGGTGCTGCATTCACTGTTACCTTATGATAACCTTCCTCACTGCACACATAATTCACTACATACTCCATCAGTGCCCTGCCGATTCCTTTCATATGATAGGCAGCATCTACAAACAACAACGAAATATGTGTTTCGTTTCGCAGACTGATGATTCCCACTATCTCATCTTCCACAAAAGCTCCAAATACCTGATAGGCCCCCATCAGAAACATCCGATGCAATACATGGTCCGTAATAAACTCCTGAAAGCTTTCTATCCCACGCTTGGTATAATCCTGTGCTTCAAATCTCATAAAGGTACGCCACGCCAGCATCATTGCGGCATCCCATTCATCCCGATAAATAGGCCTAACCGTATATGCCTGCGCCATCTCTTTTTCCATAAGAGCTTTTCTTCTTGGTAATACAACACCCGACATGTCATGTTCCTTTCTGTTCCTATGCTTTGTCTTATGGCGAAACAAGATTTTTGCATTCCCTGCCTAACTTAATATCCTTCGCATTTTCCAGAGTCACTCTTGCAATTTCCTGCATGGCCTCCTTGGTAAAGAATCCCATATGCGATGTAATCAGCACGTTAGGAAATGTGGTCAATCTTGCTAACACCTCATCCGCCATAATTTCATTCGAGCAGTCCTCGTAGAACACGCCCTCTTCCTCTTCATATACATCCAGTCCGACTCCTGCAAATTTCTTTTCCAAAAGTCCTTCTATCAAATCCTCCGTGCGAATCAAATCGCCTCTTGAGGTATTAATTAAATATACATCCTGCTTCATCAGCTTAATGGTTTTTGCCTGTACCAAATGCTTTGTCTCTTTCGTCAATGGACAATGCAGCGTAATCACATCTGCCTTGGAAAACAATTCCTCCAAGCTCACATACTCTACATCCAAATTCGGATTTGGATATGGGTCATAGGCGATTATCTTCATCTGAAAGCCCTGCAGTATGCGTATCATTGCCTGACCTATCTTACCGGTACCAATTACTCCTGCCGTCTTTCCATATAAATCCGTTCCCATAAACCCTTGAATACTCATATTAAAGTCCCTTGTTCTTGTATATGCTCTATGGGTAAATCTGTTGACTGTCAAAAGCATTGCCATTGCAAATTCTGCCACTGCCTCAGGCGAATAGCTTGGTACTCGAAGCACCTGAATGCCAGCCCCTGCTGCCGCCTTGATATCTACATGATTAAAGCCTGCACTTCGCAGCAGGATAGCCTTTATATTCATATCCTTTAATGCTGCAATCCTTTTCTTATCCAGGTAGTCATTTACAAAGATACATATTGCGTCGCATCCTCCGGCAAGTCCGATTGTTTCTTCATTACAAGGCGCTTCTATAAAATGAAGCTCTATTTCATATTCCTTACTCATAGGTTCAAAATAAATTCTGTCGTAAGGCTTTGTTGAATAAAATGCTATTTTCATCTTGGTTCACTCCTTCTATAAAATAATATCCATATAGAATGTATTGTGTTCCAAATCCATTGGTTTTATTACACATTCATCAAATGCCCGATTCACACAATTTCACATATTGCATTCGCGTACATTATATCATATTTATCGTCTAAATTGTATATACAATTTAATATTTTATGTAAATTTTCAGAAAAAGTCCTGTGTAATATCTACACAGGACCTCTAAAAATATACTTATCTCTTATTTAATAATATCTGCTCCATACATAATCAAGATTCTTTTCCAAATCCGCATTGGTCAATCTTCTTCCCCAGTGAATTGACTTATTATAATTTCCTTCTGCAATTACAATATAATCATCATGCACCTCAAGCACAATCACCGAATGAGTATCATTGTTAATTCTCAGGATATCCCCTACTCGAATCTTTGTATAATCATAATGCTCATACACCGGAACGTTACCAAAAGCCGCATCACTTACTAAAAAAGTAAATGCTGCGCAGCCATATCCAATATAATATGCACCATTGAACTGATATACAATCTCATTGGTCCAGTACATTCCTTCAGGATAGGAGGGCTTTAATCCCATGATAATCTCATATACTCTCTGTTCCTCTTCCTGACGTGCCTGTAGCTCCAAAAGGCTTCCGACTCTTCCTTCTTCTCTGCCAATCAGAACATAATGCACATAGTATGGTGCTACACTCTCTGTACCAAGCAGCTCTACCAGCTCGGGATTATAAGCTATATATTCTGCTACATTAAACTCTGCGCTGGCTATTCTGCCTTCCTGCATACCATTTGATACAAAATGTTGAAACAACAGTGCCTCATTATTTCCAAATACTGCTGCCACATCTGCGTTTACTGCCGCATAATAATCTGCATCAAAAACAGCCTCATAATCTACACCATCACAGGTAGTTTCCGGCGAAGCCTCTACCTCACCCATATTTCCCATGTAGCACAACACTAACGTTAGAAGCATCAGCTTCATAGCGACTTTCATTTTCTTCATCTCCATAACCTCCGGGTCGCTACTCCCCACTAACGTATTTCTATTATAAATGAATTTCCCCGTTCTGTGAATGACTTGTAAACATAAGTCTTTCGTAAAATTTCCGGCAAACACGAATTTACATAGATTTAACTTGACCCTGCTTTTTGATTTAACAAGCAAATTTTATGATGTTAAATGTAAAGCCGATGTGGTTTTACATTTAACAAAACAGAAAACAAAAAATTTTACATTATATGTAAAGTTCGCACAATAAAGCGAACAGGGAAAGGAAAGGTATTATTTATGAAAAAGAAAATTGCAGGTTTATTAATGAGTACACTTATGGCAGCTATGGTCGTAACAGGCTGTGGTTCTTCAAAGACAACAGGTACTGTATCAACAGATGGTTCTACTTCTATGGAGAAGGTAATCGGAGCACTTGGTGAGCAGTTCATGGCAGACAATGACAAAATCACCTTTACATATAACCCTACAGGTTCCGGTTCAGGAATTACAGCTGTAGCTGAGGGTCGTTGTGACATCGGTCTTTCAAGTAGAGATTTAAAGGATTCAGAAGTAGCTTTAGGCTTAACAGGAACTGTTCTTGCATACGATGGAATCGCAGTAATCGTTAATCCTGAGAATCCTGTATCTGACTTATCTGTAGATGATATCGCTAAGATTTATACGGGCGAGGTTACAAACTGGAGTGAAATCGGTGGAAATGATGCAGAAATCGTATTGATTGGTCGAGAGGCAGGTAGTGGTACTAGAGATGGCTTCGAGTCCATCACAGGTACAGAAGACCTTTGCAAGTATCGTCAGGAGCTTACTTCAACAGGTGACGTTATTACAACTGTTTCTCAAAATCCGGGAGCTATCGGCTATGCATCCCTTGCTTCTGTAAAAGATAGTGTAAAAGCTATCTCAGTAGATGGTGTTGCTCCTAACGAAGCAGCTGTTAAGGATGGTTCTTATGTTGTACAGCGTCCTTTTGTATTGGTAACAAAGTCTGATGCCGAGCTTTCCGATGCAGCACAGAAGTTCTTTGATTACATTACATCTGCTGATGCAGCTGAAACAATCTCAGCAGCAGGTGCTGTAGCAGCTAACTAACAATAATTGAAATATGTTTGCACAGTGCATCGGCGGGTTTCTCATAAGCAGAAGCCGCCCTTGCGCTATTTGAAGTTAATGGAGATTTCTATGGGAAACAAATTGAAAAACAAGAAGAAGCTAATAGAAAATATCATTCATGGAATATTCCTATTCTTAGGACTCATCACCGTAGCATGTGTACTGGTTATTACTATCTACTTAGTAATATCAGGTATTCCTGCCATTGCCCAAATCGGCTTATTTGATTTCTTATTCGGACAAAAATGGGCATCTACAGCCGCAGAGCCAGCCTTCGGTATTCTTCCTTTTATATTAACCAGTATTTACGGTACAGCAGGTGCCATATTAATCGGAGTCCCAATCGGCTTCTTTACCGCTGTTTATCTGGCAAAAATGGCCTCACCAAAGACAAAAGTAATCATTCAGTCAGCAGTCAGCCTGCTTGCAGGCATCCCATCTGTTGTATATGGTCTGGTCGGTATGCTGGTATTGGTTCCTGCAATCCGAATTACCTTTGACATACCCGATGGTGCCAGCCTATTGGCTGCTATCATCGTTTTAGCGATTATGATTCTACCATCCATTATCAAAGTATCCCTGACAGCTTTAGAGGCTGTCCCCAAGGAGTACGAAGATGCTTCCCTTGCCCTTGGTGCAACCCCGGAAGAAACATACTTTAAAGTATCTGTTCCTGCTGCCAAGAGCGGTATTGCCGCAGCAGTAGTCTTAGGCGTCGGTCGTGCTATCGGTGAGGCCATGGCAGTTATGATGGTGTCAGGTAATGTACCAAATATGCCGGAGCTTTTCCAAAGCGTAAGATTCTTAACCACCGCTGTTGCAAGCGAAATGTCTTATTCAAGCGGATTGCAAAGACAAGCATTGTTTTCTATTGCCTTAGTGCTCTTTTTATTCATTATGATGATTAATGCGTGCTTAAACTTCTTCTTGAAGCGCAGCAAATAACGATATAGGCACAAGCCTAAAACACCTTAGAAAGGATAATTCATCTATATGCTACAAAAAAAATTATCATTAAAGCGTAGAATATACGTTGGTACCATGCGTACCCTTATGTTTTTTTCCGTAGGCCTGACCTGCGCTTTGGTTCTCTTTTTGATTTGTTTTTGTTTGTGGAGAGGACTTCCTAATATTACATGGAAGCTGTTATCTACCAAGCCAAGTTACTTAACAGAATCTATTGGTATTCTGCCCGATATTTTGAATACACTTTACATTGTAATCGCAACCCTATTCTTCGTACTGCCACTTGGTGTAGGTGCAGCAATTTATCTGACTGAATATGCGCAAAACAAAAGACTTGTAGGCATCATTGAATATGCCTCCGAAACATTATCGGGCATCCCCTCTATTATATATGGTCTGGTTGGTATGCTGTTCTTCTGTCAGTTTTTAAATATGCAGACCTCCCTTTTGGCAGGTTCCTTTACTCTGGTAATCATGAACCTTCCTACAATCATGCGTACCACTCAGGAAAGCCTAAAAACCGTTCCTCAAAGCTACCGTGAAGGTGCCTTTGGTCTTGGCGCCGGCAAATGGAGAGTTATCCGCACTGTCGTCCTCCCAGGTTGTGTAGACGGCATTATTACAGGCTGTATCTTATCCGTCGGACGAATTCTTGGCGAGTCCGCAGCATTGCTGTTTACCGCAGGATTTGCCCATGCACTGAACGGGTTCTTTGACGGACTTGGCAGTGCAGGCGCTACTCTTACCGTTGCACTTTATGTATACGCAAAGGAACAGGGCGAATTTGAGGTTGCATTTGCAATTGCCGCTCTTTTAATGCTTCTTACCTTATTGATTAATTTAGCGGCTGATTTTATCGGCAGAATGTTTAAGAAAAGGAGAAACGCATGAGTAATATTATAACCGTAAAAGATATGTGCCTATGGTATGGCAATTCGCAGGCACTCAAAAATATAAATATTGAAATTCCAGAGAAAAGCATAACTGCCTTTATCGGACCTTCCGGTTGCGGAAAATCCACATTTTTAAAATCTATCAACCGTATGAATGACTTGATTCCAAGTGTAAAAATCACCGGCGACATCCGTTATCGCGGCGAAAACATTTATGCTCCGGCAACAGATGTGAATGAACTTCGTCGTCAGGTTGGTATGGTATTCCAAAAGCCAAATCCATTCCCTATGAGTATCTATGACAATATCGCCTACGGACCGAGAACTCACGGCATCACCAACAAAGCCAAGCTGGATGACATCGTAGAACGTTCTCTTAGGGATGCCGCTATCTGGGATGAGGTAAAGGACCGGTTAAAGAAATCAGCTATGGGACTCTCCGGCGGACAGCAACAACGTCTTTGTATTGCTCGTGCACTTGCAGTAGAACCGGATGTTCTTCTGATGGATGAGCCTACCAGTGCTCTTGACCCTATCTCAACCTCTAAGATTGAAGAGCTTGCGATGGAATTAAAGAATCGTTATACTATCATTATCGTAACCCATAATATGCAGCAGGCAGTCCGCATTTCGGACAATACAGCCTTCTTCCTTTTGGGCGAGTTAATCGAATACGGTAATACAGAAAGCTTCTTTTCCCAACCGCAGGACCAGCGAACAGAGGACTATATTACAGGACGTTTCGGTTAATTTATCAGCAAGAAAGGAAAATATTATGAGAAGCAGATTTGATGAACAGCTTGCTCTTTTGAATAAAGAGCTTATCAAAATGGGGTCTCTTTGTGAAGAGGCAATTACTATTGTATCTAAGGCACTTACCACAGGTAATGTAAGCCTTGCCAGACGTGTAGCATCCCTTGAGGAGGAAATCAGTCAGATGGAGCATACCATCGAAACTGCCTGTCTAAAACTTTTACTTCAACAACAGCCTGTTGCAAGAGATTTAAGACAGATATCAGCTGCCCTAAAGATGATTACCGATATGGAACGTATCGGCGTGCAGGCAAATGATATCTCAGATATCATCACCTACCTCAATGGCAGAACCGGAGCCGAATGCGAATCGCTTGCTCTTATGGCAGATGCGACAATTAAAATGGTAACAGAAAGTGTAGATGCTTATGTCAGCCGTGACATTGAACTGGCACATGATGTTATCGCCCGTGATGATATTGTTGACAGCTACTTTGACAGTGTCAAGAATTCACTGATTCATATGATTGCAGAAAGTCCCAAGGACGGCGAATATGCAATCGATTTACTAATGATTTCTAAATATTTGGAACGCATCGGTGACCATGCGGTAAATATTGCCGAATGGGTTGTATTCTCTGTTACCGGTGTTCATAAAGGAGCGAATGAATAATGATATGGTGTGTTGAAGATGATACAAGCATCCGTGATATCGAGGTATATACCCTACAGTCCACAGGCTTTGAGGCTGAGGGCTTTCCTGATGGAGCCTCCTTCTTTGAAGCACTCAAATTCCGCAAACCGGATTTGGTGATTTTAGATGTAATGTTGCCGGGCGAGGATGGAATCTCCATTCTCAAAAGGCTCCGTGCCTCTCATGATACACAGGATTTACCGGTCATCATGGCAACCGCCAAGGGGATGGAGTACGACAAAGTACAAAGCCTTGATTTGGGTGCTGATGACTACCTGGTAAAGCCCTTTGGCATGATGGAAATGGTGTCACGTGTCAAAGCAATCCTGAGACGCTGCAAGCCCAAGCAGACTACCAACCTGCTTCGCAACGACGGACTTGTTATCAACCTAGAAGAACATATTGTAATGATAGATAACCGACGAATTGACTTAACCTTCAAGGAATTCGAGATACTACGCCTTTTTCTGTCTCATCCGGGCACAGTCTATTCCAGAGACCAGCTTTTATCCGATATATGGGATATAAATTACGCAGGAGAAACACGAACCGTAGATGTACATATCCGTACCCTACGCCAAAAGCTCGAAACCTACGGTTCACGTATACAAACAGTCCGCAACGTAGGTTATCGATGGGAGAAAACAAATGACTAAAAAGATATTCCGCTCCACACTTTTTGTTGCTATTGTGGTATTATTCGCAAGCTTTATTACTATTTTAGGCGTCTTATATAACTATTTTAATGGTTCTCAGAATAAGCAGCTGCATGCCCAGCTTGCACTTGCCTCTACAGCAGTAGAAAATGAAGGAGTTTCTTATTTACAAACAATGCATTTTGACAGCTTCCGCATCACATATATCGACACAGACGGAACTGTTATCTATGACTCTTTGGTATCTGCCGATACCATGGAAAATCATGCAGCGCGTGAAGAGATTCAGGAAGCACTGCAATCCGGCTTTGGTGAAAGCTCACGCTACTCTACCACATTGACCGAAAGAACAATTTACCTTGCAAACCGCCTTTCTGACGGCACAGTCCTAAGAATCTCTGTCAGCAGCTACACTGTACTTTCCTTAGTACTTGAGCTTATGCAGATATTGGTGACTATATTTATTTTTGCTGTTGTTTTATCTTCAGTTCTTGCTAAAAGCATGGCAAAGCGTATCGTAAATCCCTTAAACGAGTTGGACCTTGACCACCCGCTGGATAATGATGCTTACGACGAATTGTCTCCATTACTTAAAAGAATTGAGACACAGCACACTCAGATTAAAACGCAGATGATACATCTGAAACGTACCCAGAATGAATTCGAAGCCATTGTTAACTGCATGAACGAGGGATTGGTACTCTTAAATAATAAAGGAATTATCTTAAGCATCAACCCTGCCGCACGAAAGCTTTTCTGTACAGATGAGGCATGTATCGGCAAGGATTTTTTAACCGTGGACAGAACTCACGAAATTCACATAGGAATCGCAACCGCTACACAAAAGGGACACAGCGAGATTCGGATTGAACGTAATCAACGTATTTATCAGTTTGACTTTAGCAGAATCGAATCCGACGGTCATGTTATCGGTATTGTCTTGCTTACCTTTGACGTTACCGAGCAGGCAAACGCTGAGCAGACCAGAAGAGAATTTACCGCAAATGTTTCTCATGAATTGAAAACACCTCTCCAATCCATTATGGGAAGTGCTGAATTGATTGAAAACGGTCTGGTTAAATCTGAAGATATGCCTGCATTTACAAGCCGTATACGAAATGAATCCGCAAGACTTCTGACACTGATAGAGGATATTATCCGACTGTCACAATTAGACGAAGGCAGCGAAATGCCAAAAGAAAAGGTAGATTTGTATTGCCTTGGCGAAGAGGTTCTTGCTTCCCTGCAGGACACTGCCAAGAAGAAGGATATACAGCTTTCTATTGAAGGAACTCATGAGACTCTCTATGGCGTAAAGCACCTTTTGTCAGAGGTACTGTTTAATCTTTGCGATAATGCGATTAAATACAATGTCCAAAATGGCTTTGTGAGAATCACTGTTTCCTCTGACAATGCCTATATCAGGGTCGCCGTAACAGACAACGGTATTGGTATTGCCCCCGAACACCATGCGCGAATCTTTGAACGCTTCTATCGGGTTGACAAGAGCCACTCCAAGGAGTCAGGAGGAACAGGACTAGGTCTTTCCATCGTAAAGCATGCCGTTATGTATCATGGCGGTAAGATTGATATCATCAGCGAATCCGGTAAAGGAACGACAATGATTATGACATTCCCAAAATGATTTTGCCACATCAAAATCATTTAAAAAAAGCTTTGAACGATTATTTCATTCAAAGCTTTTTTGCTTACATTTCTTTCCATCAAATTATCTCTACTGAATCTTCGGGAAAATCTCCTTCACAGCCGGATAAATCTGTACAAACTTACGATAACGCTCTTCGTACTTCGCTGCGATTGCAGGGTCAGGCTCTACGGTATCTACTACCTTCACCAGCTTTTCTGCTGCCTCTTCTACAGATGCATACTCACCACATGCAACTGCTGCAAGCATTGCTCCACCGTATCCGGGACCTTCCTCGCTTTCAATGATGTCTAAGCTGATGTTCAATACATTTGCAAATATCTTCTTCCATAATGGGCTCTTCGCACCACCACCACAAATCTTAGAGCGTGTGATTGGAATATTAAGACTCTTTGCTACCTCTAAGGAATCTCTGATTGCAAATGCTACACCCTCTAATACTGCCTGATACATATCTGCACGGGAAGTATCCATTGTCATACCAATGAAGGTTCCTCTTGCATTTGAATCATTATGAGGTGAACGCTCACCCATAAGATATGGCAGGAAGTATACATGATTCTCTCCTAACTTATCCTCTGTGATAGCTGCCTGCTCTGCCGCAAACTCCTTGCTCTGCTGAATCTCTTCCATCCACCATTTATTACATGATGCCGCACTTAACATACAGCCCATGAGATGATACTTGCCATCCGCATGTGCAAAAGAGTGAAGTGCATTATTCTTATCTACGCCAAATTCCTTGCTTGAGATGAAGATTGTTCCTGATGTACCAAGAGAAATATTACATTTTCCATCTCCTACTGTTCCTGTTCCAACTGCCGCTGCCGCATTATCACCTGCACCTGCTGCAATCTTCACATTCTCAGATAAACCAAGCTGGGCTGCTACTTCTGGCTTAAGCGTTCCAACTACTTCGTAGCTTTCATAAATCTTTGCCATCTGGTCTTCTCTGATACCACAGATGTCAAGCATCTCCTTAGACCAGCACTTATTCTTTACATCAAATGTTAACATACCTGATGCGTCAGATACATCTGTACAGAAGCTACCTGAAAGCTTATACGCGATATAATCCTTCGGAAGCATAATCTTTGCAATCTTAGCAAAGTTCTCAGGCTCTTTATTCTTAATCCAAAGAATCTTTGGTGCTGTAAAGCCTGTGAATGCAATATTGGCTGTATACTCTGAGAGCTTATCCTTACCAATTACATTATTGAGATAATCTGTCTCTTCAAAGGTTCTTCCATCATTCCAAAGTAATGCAGGTCTGATTACATTGTCATCCTTATCTAAGATAACAAGACCGTGCATCTGTCCGCCAAAGCTGATACCTGCTACTTGTGACTTATCAAAGCCGTCTGTCAGTTCCTTTAAGCCTTCCATAACCGCCTTCCACCAATCCTCAGGCTTCTGCTCACTCCATCCCGGATTCGGGAAGTAAAGCGGATACTCCTTAGACACTACATTAGCAATCTTTCCATTGCCCTCCATCAACAAGAGCTTCACTGCCGATGTTCCTAAATCTACTCCTATATAATACATATTATCATCCTCCTTGTTTTTCCGAAGGAAAAATGCCTGCCTACTTTTGCAGGCAGAGGATTTTCCTCCTTTTTGGGGTTTCTCGTTGGCTACGCACCCAGTTTTTTATACGAGAAAAGAACTAATTATTCTCCTTGCTCCTACGTCCGGGCGTAAGATTTACTAGGTGTCTCTGCAAAGCACTTCAAGACGGCCGGGTCGGTGCATATTCGCATCCATGCTCAGATGCACCTTGTATGTGCGTCCATGCACATACATCCCTACTAACATCAAGAGACACAAGTAGAACCTAACTCCCTCCCAAAGTCGCTGCGGAGAATACTTAGTTTTTTCTCATGCCTTCATGTCCTTGATGCAAATCCATTAAGAAAGCAAGTGCTACAATTTGTTACTATAATACTCGCTTTGAATTTCATCACAAACTTTCCAATCTCTCAAAATAAGTCGTGGCGTCTCTAACTCTTTTTTTCCATCTCCATACACCATTAACAAAATAAAATATCTAAGCATAAGTCACTAAATTTTGAAAATTATCTTTTTGCGGTTTCGTCTGTACAATAAAGACAAGAAAAAAGTTGCTTTTGTCCGAAGCTCCTTGTGCAGGGTGTTAGGCTTTACTTAGTGTCTCCTCTAAAAAGTAGGGATGTGCGTGCATGGACGCACGCACAAGGTGCAATTGAACATGGATGTGAATTTGCACCGACCCGAACGTCTTAAACCACCTTGCGGAGGCACTTAGTAAACCTTACATCCGAAACACCGGAGTCGAGGATAAAACAACTTTTTCTTGTTATTCACAATCTTCTTACGAAACCGCAAAAAGATATACTATACAAATTATGCGAATGGATTCTCTGTTGGATACATCATGCCCTTAGGCTGGTTGAAGTTGATGTCTTCTACAGGAACACCGATATACTTGAATACTTCATAAAGAGCCTTTCCGTAGTGACCGAATGCAACAGCTCCATGATGTGGATAGTTCTTCTCGATTAATACATGACGATAGAATCTGCCCATCTCAGGAATAGCAAAGATACCGATAGCACCGAATGAACGTGTAGCTACAGGAAGAACCTCACCCTGTGCGATGTATGCACGAATCTGGCAATCAGCTGTACTCTGTAATCTGAAGAATGTAATATCTCCAGGAATGATATCTCCCTCAAGAGTACCCTGTGTAACCTCTTCCGGAAGGCTTCTAGCCATGATTAACTGATACTTCATCTCACAGAATGACAACTTCTTAGAGAATGTGTTTCCGCAGTGGAAGCCCATGAATGTATCGTTCAATGTATAGTTGAACTTATCCTTGATATCTGCATTGTAGATATCTGAAGGTACTGTATTGTTAATATCAAGTAATGTTGTAGCATCCTCACTTACTACTGTACCGATGAACTCGCTTAATGCTCCGTAGATATCAACCTCACATGATACAGGGATACCGCGACCTGTTAAACGGCTGTTAACATAGCAAGGAACGAAACCAAACTGTGTCTGGAATGCAGGCCAGCACTTACCGGCGATTGCAACATACTTTCTGTAGCCTCTATGCTCCTCAACCCAGTCAAGAAGTGTCAACTCGTACTGAGCAAGCTTAGCTAAAATCTCAGGCTTCTTGTTACCTGCACCAAGCTCTTCCTCCATATCCTTAACAACATCCGGAATTCTTGGGTCATTTGCATGCTTATTAAATGCCTCGAATAAGTCAAGCTCTGAGTTCTCCTCAATCTCTACACCTAAATTGTAAAGAGGCTTGATTGGTGCATTACATGCAAGGAAGTTCAATGGACGTGGTCCAAAGCTGATAATCTTTAAGTTGTTTAAGCCATCGATTGCACGAGCAATTGGTAAAAACTCATGAATCATATCAGCGCACTCCTGGGCTGTTCCCACAGGATACTCAGGGATATATGCTCTGATGTTACGAAGCTTTAAGTTATAGCTTGCATTTAACATACCGCAATATGCATCACCACGGCTGCTTGCAAGTGTCTCTGTGTTCTCCTCGCTTGCGGCAACGAACATCTTAGGTCCGTCAAAGTGCTTAGCAAGTAATGTCTCTGAAATCTCAGGACCAAAGTTACCAAGATATACGCAAAGTGCGTTACAGCCTGCCTTCTTAATATCCTCTAATGCCTGAACCATATGTATTTCACTCTCTACGATACATACAGGACACTCATAAATGTCTGCTGCATCATACTTTGCTTTATATGCCTCAACTAAAGCCTTTCTTCTGTTTACTGATAATGATTCCGGGAAACAGTCTCTACTTACTGCTACAATACCCACTTTAACCTTTGGAATGTTAATCATGTCTTCATCCTCCACTTTCATTTCTTTCAATCACATTTTCACACATGTTGATACAATTGCTATATTTGGCATTTTTTGTTTTCCAAAAATTCCAAATTATCTCTTAGAAGTTCACCATAATCATAACCTCTATGTTTTTCATTCTATGTATTTTGCATAGTTTCGTCAAGTCCTCTATTGCATTTTCTGTAAGAAATTGTGTAAAAAAAGGACATCCTTGGCATTTCCAAGGATATCCCTTCTTCTTTTTTTCTATCATTTTCAAATTTGGCAGTTTTACTTCAATAAATGGCACTTTTCAAACAATTTGTCACTTATTCCTTCCACTGCAGTCTATGAAGCTCACCCTGAGTCTGCATATTGGTAAATCCATTCTGACGTAATGCCTCGTATAATACGATACTTACAGAATTGGATAAATTAAGACTTCTAATCCGGTCAAGCATCGGTATACGGATACAGGTTTCCTCATAATCAACCAATATCTCCTCCGGTATACCTGCACTCTCCTTACCAAACATCAGATAATCATCAGGCCCAAACTTAGCATCCGAATACACCTGCTTCGCCTTGGTAGTTCCCATCCAAATCTTTGCATTAGGATTCTTATCCAAGAACTCCTCAAAGTTCATATAGCGTCTGACATCAAGATGCTCCCAGTAATCCATGCCGGCACGCTTTAACTCTTTACCTGTTAGGCGAAACCCTAACGGTTCAATCAAATGCAGGGTTGTACCTGTTGCCACACAGGTTCTTCCTATATTACCTGTATTTGCCGGAATCTCCGGCTGATATAATACAATATTCATAACACTACTCCAAATTTACTTCTTCTCTTCACGAAGCTTTGTCACAAAGCGTGATAATCTGCCCATTGCAATCTTAAGCTTCTCGATGGAATATGCATAAGAAATTCTAAGGAAGCCTTCTCCACAATCACCAAAGGCTGTTCCCGGTACTACCGCAACCTTCTCCTCCTGCAAGAAGCGGTTGGCAAACTCATCACTTGTCATACCGAATTCCTTAATACAAGGGAATATGTAAAACGCTCCAAACGGTTCAAAGCACTCAAGTCCCATTTCCTTAAATGCATGCACAAGATACCTTCTTCTCTGGTCATAAGACTCTCTCATATGAGCTACGTCCTCATCACCATTCTTCAAGGCATCTACAGCTGCATACTGAGAAGTAGTTGGTGCACACATAATACAGAACTGATGAATCTTTGTCATCTGCGCAATAATTTCCTTTGGTCCGCAGGCATAACCCAGTCTCCATCCTGTCATAGCATAAGACTTAGAGAAACCGTTGATTAATACTGTTCTCTCCTGCATTCCCGGAATATTACAAATAGATACATGATTATCTGTATAACAAAGCTCAGAATAAATCTCATCTGAAATTACAAAGATATCATGCTTCTCAATTACCTTTGCAATCGCTTCTAAATCCTCCTTCTCCATAATCGCACCTGTTGGATTATTCGGGAACGGAAGAATCAAAATCTTAGTCTTATCCGTAATCGCATCCTCAAGCTCCTGTGCCGTCAGTCTAAACTGATTCTCATGCTTTAACTCAATAATCACAGGCTTAGCACCTGCCAAAATAGCACATGGCTCATACGAAACATAGCTTGGCTGCGGAATCAAAACTTCTTCTCCCTCGCCAGGATTAATCATTGCTCTTAAGGCAATATCAATCGCCTCAGAACCACCAACAGTAACCAATGTCTCTGTATAATCATATGTCAGCTGGTATCTTCTCTTTAAGTAATTACAAATCTCTACTCTTAACTCCTTAAGACCCGAGTTCGCTGTATAGAAGGTCTTTCCTTTCTCAAGAGAATAAATACCCTCATCTCTGATATGCCAAGGAGTCTCAAAATCCGGCTCTCCTACGCCGAGAGATACTACGTCAGGGTCATTCATCTCGCTAACGATATCGAAAAACTTTCTAATGCCAGAAGGCTTAATATTAATAATTGTATCTGATAATGGATTTCTCATGGTGTCACCTGCATTCTTTCGTCAATTTCTTGTTTTCCTAATATGGTTCCGTGGTCCTTATATTTCTTAAGGATAAAGTGAGTCGCTGTACTCAACACAGAATCCAACGCAGAAAGCTTATCTGATACAAAGTTGGAAATCTCCTTCAAAGACTTTCCTTCCAAGCTGATAAGCAAATCATAGCCTCCTGAAATTAAATACACTGCATGCACCTCAGGATAGTTATAGATTCTCTCTGCAATACTGTCAAAGCCGCGTCCTCTCTGAGGAGTAACGCGCACCTCGATTAATGCATTTACTTTATCTACACTTGTCTTTTCCCAATCAATCAATGTATGATAGCCGCAGATAACCCCTTCCTTCTCCATCTGCTCCATCTCATTCATAATATCTACCTCTGTTACGCCAAGCATGGCGGCCAGCTCTTTTACTTCAATTCGGCAATTCTTTTCAATTATGGATAAAATCTTTTCTCTCATTGTCAAACTCCCTTTCCTTTTTCATATTATCATAACTGCTCTATTTGATTTTTTCACTATAGAATTCATCATGCTTAGCAGGCTCTAAGAATCTCTTTTCTTCTCCGTTTATTACTACCCTGTCATTGCTATCGTTCATCTTACCGATAATGGCTGCCGTAATACCCTGCTGCTCTAATGCCGCCACTACATCCATACCGTTATCTGCGGCTATCAAAAGACTTCCTCCCGACAAGAGCTCATACGGGTTAATATCAAAGAACTCGCATACTTCTATTGTTTCCTGCTTCACCGGAATCCTCTTCAAGTCTACGACCAGTCCAACGCCACTACGCTGTGCAAGCTCCCAAAGAGCACCAAATACACCGCCCTCACGAACTACATGCATTGCTGTAGCGCCGGACTTTATCGCGGTGGCGGCCTCCGGAATAACCGATAAATACTTCTCAAAATCAGCGGCCTGCTCTAACAACTGTAATGGATACCTGGTCTGCAGCTGTGTCAGCTTCTCGCCGACCAAAGCTACCGTTCCCTCAAGCCCTATCCACTTTGTCATAATCAAATCCTGTCCCGGCTTTGCTTTTACTTCATATAGCTTCCGGGAATCCTTAAGCGCCTCTGACACTGTACAGTTTACTACCATCTTCTCCAGTCCCGGCAACACATGTACCTCTGTGTTGGCTATCCCGATACCAAGAGCTTGTGCATGCTCTACAAGCTTCTCTAACATATTACGAAGCTTTATCTCCCTAAGCTCCTCTGCTACCAATACGGATATCGTAGCCTTTGCCTGCATACAGCCCAACACCGCCAGATGATTCACTGCATGCTGCAACGCTCTGGCTCCCACTGTCACATCCTTACCGGTTGCCATGGCCTGTGCCGTTGCAAAAGCTACATCATCAAATGCCAAAATGGCGCAGTCTGCCCCTAAGCCCGCGCCATCCATTGTATCGTTTCCCTGATATCCTGTTGTATGAATTGTTTTATATACAGAACGCTTATAAATACTTTCTGATACTTTACCTGTATTCATCACTATGCTCCCAATTATTCTTTATCTATTGCACCGGTGCAGCCTGTTGCTGCGCTGCCTGCTGCTGTAACAGAGCCTGCTGTTCAGCTAATTGCTGCGCTGCCTGCTGGGCGGCAACAATCTCTGCATTAATTGCATTAATCTCTGCTCTGACTGTATCAATCTTTCCCGAAGCAATTGCAGACTTAATTCTGCTTGTATGGTCCGGGTTCGAGCTGGCTGTTCCTACCACTGCAGAACGTGGAGAAACCTTGTAGGTACTTCTATTCATAATGTCCCTGCTTACCTCAACACCATTCTCCTCTACAATCTTCCACAATCTTGCCTTATATCCAATGTGCGCTGACTCTATATTAATATAGCCAACCGGCTGTGAGCTGTCCGCAATGATATCCTCATGGTCAGGATATATTGTTTCCAAAACCTCACTTTCAAATCTTACCTTATGACCGGAATCTCTTGTTTCCTTACCATAAATGTTAAAAACAATCTTGCCCTTGCTGGCATGACCTTCTATATATATCGGGTAATCCGTATTATTTCTAAACTTATAATCCTTACCGGATGACTCAGCTATCGCAGCATCCATGGAAGGCTCCACATAAGTAACAATCATGGAATGACTGCTTCTAAGTGTTGTCTCTAACTCTGCCAGAAGAACTGCATTATATAATGTTGTAGACACCTGACAAATGCCTCCGCCAAGGCTGTCTACCACCTTACCATTGAGGTAGGATGCCGCAGCATAATATCCATTTGCCTCTGTAAATGGAGTAATCGTCTGTAAGGTTGAAAACTCCTCGCCCGGATAAAGTGTTGTACCATTTACCAGACGACAGCCATTCTCTACATTCTTACTACGAGCAATATTCGCCGCCGAATAAGTAGTTGTATAGCTTCCCAGCAAATCACGTACCTGGGAAAGCTCCTCAGCGCTTCCCTTTGCCAAAGTTTCCTGTATCACAAGCTCAATGGATAATATCTCCTGTCTCCATGTATCGATAAGATATGTATATACCTTCTCAACAGATTCGTCCACATTCACAGCTACGCCATTCTGACCATCTGCATACTGAAACTCTCCATCCACCAAAGACAAAGACGCATTCACTGCAGGAATATCGTACCTTGTCCCCTGCTCACTGATGACTGTTCGAATCGCATCCTTATCAAACGCCAGTTCCAACTCATAGACCTGATTCTTATACTTCAAATCCTGAATCGACTTATAGCGCTGCACAATATTACCTTCCTTGCCAAGCGCTGCTGCCTCCTCTATGATACTTTGATTGGTCCAGCTTATACCAAAATCACCGATTACTGCCTCAATCTGATTCCCGTCTACCGCTTCTAATATAACAGGCTTTGTCTTAAGCTCTTCAAGGTAACTCTCTACAGCAGCTCTTGCCTCAGACTCAGTCATACCGGCTAAATCAACACTTTCTACATAGATTCCTTCTAAAATGGTATTATCTTTATCTTTTGCATATGCTGACACTTCAATACCGCCAATCGTTACAATAGTCAGCACTAAATAAATAATTAATTTCCATTTTTCAAACATAATCGTCTCCAGACTTGCAATTTACATAACAATTATTATACAATATTATTAGAAACTATTAATAAATCAAAAAGCTAGCAATTGAAGGCACTACCATTGCCAGGACAAGAATAATGACAATTACTGTTGCTATCTTTTTCTGTGTATCTTTACGAAACATGTTACACCTCCGCCTTTCCGGCATCTGTTATCAGGAGTACTCTCTTACTCCAACAGATTCATATTATTCATAAAAGCACCATTTACGACCAAAACTATTTACATAAAATACTATATACTGAAAGGATATTATATATGAATTTCGCATTTTTGGCAAGTTGTCTACTCTTTTGTGCAGTGATTTATCACGCAATTAATCGTTCTAAATCTATCGAGGAAAATAGCACCAAAGCCTTCTGGCAAAAAGAACAACAGGCTAATTTTGTCCGTAAGAAAAGTCTGGACAATCTCGACTATATCACAATTCCCGAGCAGATACTGCACTTAAGTCCGCAAAGCAGCTCTGAGAAAATCAAAGAATGCCTCAAAGAGTTAACGGAGCTTTCCGAAACACCCATTGTCAATCTGACAGGTATTTCCAATACCGACCTGAAGCTTGCTTATGGTACTGCTAATATTACTATATTAAGCCAATACGATTTTCAATACACGTCTATGGTAAGAATTCTGCAAAAACTTGCAGAGGAGCTGGTATCACTGAATGAAAAAGAACTCGCTGTTCAAGTTTTGGAGTTCTCTGTCTCTACCCGTACGGATATCAGCAAAACCTATTATCTGCTGGCTTCCCTTTACGCCGAAGCCGGAACTCCTGAAAAGAAGGATTTTCTGATTCAACAAGCAGAACGCATTAATTCCATCATGAAGGACTCTATCGTCCGTACCTTGCAAGCAAGCGGTCAATAAACCTGCTTGCTTCATTTTTGGTCAGCTTATGGATATCAATGTACTGTTCTCCAAATATTTCTATATCATCCTCTCTCAGCTGCAAAATCCCGTCTGAAGTCAAAGTCAGACTGTATTTATCTGCCAGCTTACCAAAATGCTCCTTCTGCCTTGGTGTAATCGGTCCCTCACGCTTCACTTGATACACCAGCTTCTTTGGCATAAAGCTATCCGCTTCTTTGGCATAAAACTCCTGACACAATCTCTCATACAGCATATGTGAAGCCACTGCATCATTGAGTGCCCTATGCGCCGCCAGCTCTATCCCATAGTATTTGCATAAAAATCCAAGATTCCTGCTCTCCAAATCCGTAAGAAATCTTCTGGCAATCCTCAATGTATCAATTCCTTCTTTGTCAAAGCTCTTTTTCCGGTTCACCACCACTCTTTTTAAAAAAGAGAAATCAAACAAAATATTATGCCCTAACAAATGGTCATTACCAATAAACAACAGTAAATCATCCAAAATATCCTCTATATACGGTGCCGTCTTCAAATCTTCCTCTTCTATCCCCGTCAGCTCTTTTGTCTTAGCTGTCAATCCTCTTGCGGGATTTACGAAAGTTGAAAAAGTCTCCCGCACGATGCCTTCCCGAACACGTACAACACCAATCTCAATAATCTTATCCGTCTTGGGGTTTAATCCTGTTGTCTCTAAATCAAGTGCCACATAGTCTTTTATCATTGCTTCTTATCCTTTGCCTTGCAATATGCTTGAAGAAAACATTCCTCACACTTTGGCACCGGTGCTTTACAAATCTCTCTACCAAAAGAAATCACCTGAATGTTATATAATATCCAATGCTCCTTCGGAATCACCTTCATCAAGTCAAACTCTATCTTAACCGGGTCCTCCTCTTTGGTAAATCCAAGCCTTCTGCTAATACGCTTCACATGTGTATCCACAACAATACTTGGTTCATGAAAAATATTGCCCCGAATAACATTCGCTGTCTTTCTTCCTACACCTGCAAGTCCCGTCAACTCCTCTATTGTAGAAGGCACCTCATCCTGATACTCATAATGCAGCTTGCGGCAGCATTCAATAATATTCTTTGCCTTATTATGATAAAATCCGGTAGAGTGAATATCATCCTCAAGCTGCGCCAAATCAGCATGAGCAAAGGCTTCTATACTTGGATATTTGACAAATAAATCCTTGGTTACAATATTCACTCTGGCATCTGTACACTGCGCACTTAATATCGTTGCAATCAACAGCTGCCAAGGTGTCTGATAATGTAAATGACAGACAGCCTCCGTTCCATATCGCTTATCCAGTGCATCCAAAATCGCCTGCACTCTTTCCTTTTTTGTCAATCCAATCACTCCTTCTCCTTTGATATTCTCTAAATTTTATCACATATCTATCACAAAAGTTTGCGCATCATTTGTAATCAGATTCCTGTGCATATAATCAAACAGAACAAATACCGGTTTCTCCAGTCGCTCTGTCAGCTTCGCCTCCCACACCGGATATGTAAAATATTCCATATGGGTCATCTTCTGTAACTGCACTGAATTGTACTGCTCATAGCCTTTTAAATAGCACCATTCCTGTGCTTCCTGCTTGTAAAATTCCTTTACCTGCTCCTTGTAATGCTCCTGACTATCCGCAAAAGCAGGACGGCTTTTCAAATTCTCCCTAAGATACATGTCATAGGTCAACAGTTCGCGATAAAGCTCTCCTCTTGCCGGATTCTTTTCTATTGCAAACTCTAAAAGCACCTGATAGCGATAGCCTCTTGCCGGAACCTGCACAAAATAATTATGTTCCTCATAATACTGCGCCAACGCCTCATACATCTCAAAGGCAGAATAAAACTCCTGCTCCAAAATCGGCAGCGTATGCACAAACTGACCACTGTTATAATACAACTCAACCATCTCTTCCACGCCCTTGAGACGCTGTACATCGGCATAGGATATCCAATTAGAGTATAACACTTCATAAGGCGGTCTGCTGCTGTAAATAATTCCATATTCACCAGCTCTTTCCTCTATCGGCGACCCTTTCAATACCTTAAGAAACCCTAGCTGAAGCTGCTGTGGTCTCATCGCATACACTTCGTTAAAGGACTTTGCAAAGCTTTGATAATCCTCATAGGGCAAACCCGCAATCAAATCCAGATGCTGATGTACGTTCCTATAACCTTTTATCGTATCTACAATCCCTCTAAGCTGCTCTAAATCCGTATATCTGTTAATGGCTTGCAACGTCTCTGCATTCGTAGACTGCACCCCTATTTCCAGCTGTATCAGCCCAGGGCGCATCAAAGAAATCAGTTCCAGCTGCTCCTTGGTTATTAAATCAGCAGCTATCTCAAAGTGAAAATTAGTCACTCCATTGTCATGCTCAAAAATATAGCTCCACACATCAAAAGCATGCTTTGCATTACAATTAAAAGTCCTATCAATAAACTTAACCTGCTTTACCTCATTATCCAGAAAAAACTGAAGTTCTTTCTCCACCAGCTCCATACTGCGCAGTCTTACCGTCTTATCAATGGACGACAGACAATAAGCACACCTAAATGGACATCCTCTCTGAGATTCATAATAAATAATTCGATTCTCAAACAGGCTCAAATCCTCATATAAAAAAGGAATATCATCCAGAATAACCGGCATTCTGTCTCCCGTATAGCCATCTGCCGTTACAATTCCCCTAACATGGTCAAGCCCTCTATCATGTACACAATAATGCTGTACAAGCTCTGAAAAAGTTTCTTCGCCTTCTCCTATCATAATACCTGTTACCATAGGGTACCGCTTCAAAAGCTCCTTGGCATGAAATGATACCTCCGGACCCCCAAGCCAAATATCCGTATCCGGCAGTATCTTAGGAATCTCTGTAATTACCTCCTGTATCATACTCCAATTCCAAATGTAGCAGGAAAAGGCCGCCACCAAAGGCTGCCTCTTATATAAATCAGCCAGGATAAAATCCCGGCTTTGATTTATGGTATATTCAACTATTTCTACTTCTTCCTCACAGCTGTTACAATACTTTTTCGCATATGCTTTCAAGCTGTAAATTGCCGGATTTGAATGAATGTACTTCGCATTCATACCGACCAGTAAAATATTGCTCACTCTCTACACACCTTCTTTGATACATATCCTGTAACAACATCAGATTCATCTCGTAATCCTGCATATTCTTCTGCTTAATTGTGGATAATGTCAATCCTGTAAAAAAGGCTTGAATTGCAGCCAGATAAACAAAACCGCACACAATCAACGTAGGAAATCTCAGTACTAATCCTGTATCAAAATAATCAAGCAATACAGGTACTAAGAATGCAGTTGCTATAACAAACAACAAAGCTGTAATCCACGCAAAAAAAGCAAACGGCTTATAATTCTTAAATAACTTTACAATCGTCAGAAGCACTTTCATACCATCTGAGTATGTGTTCAGCTTCGACTCGCTTCCTTCCGGCCTGTCCCGATATTGAATGATGACATTCTCTACACGCATATTCTTATCAATTGCGTGAATTGTCATCTCAGTCTCTATTTCAAATCCTTTAGACAACACCGGAAATGATTTTACAAACAGATAACTGAATGCCCTGTATCCCGTCATAATATCACGGATATTACTACGGAACATCTTATTAACCGAACCCCTGACTATTGTATTTCCGAAATTATGAAACGGACGTTTATTCTCTTCAAAATAAGAGGAAGACAATCTGTCTCCTACTACCATATCTGCATTTCGCTTCAATACTGCATCACATAGCTTACGAGCTTCATCTGCCGGATACGTATCATCTCCGTCAGCCATAATATAACACTTGGCGTCTATCTCCCGAAACATTCTGCGAATTACATTCCCCTTACCCTGCTGATACTCATATCTGACAACTGCACCTGCCGCCTTGGCAATTTCAGCTGTTCCATCCGTAGAATTATTATCATAAACATATATAACCGCTTCCGGTAATGCTTCCTTAAACTGCTTAACAACCTTTTCAATTGTTTTACTTTCATTATAACAAGGTATCAATACTGCTATCTCATTCATGTCTGAAAATACCTTTCCAATTTTATACCCATATAGTATCATGCCTTTTAAAAAATTACAACAAAAGAGCACCACCCAATGTTATACATCAGGATGATGCTCTATATAAATTTCTTTATAATCCTATAAATTACTCAGCGATATCTGCGTACATGAAGTACCAGTATCCATAAGCTGAATGCCACATACCTGTGATCTTCTCGCTCTGTAACCAGTAGTCATTGTAGTAAGCAAGTGGAATACAAGCTGCATCTTCCATGAGGATATCCTCTGCCTGATGTAATGCTGCAAAACGCTCAGCTGTATCAACTGTTGTTCTTGAAACATCCATAGCTGCATCGTACTCTGGGTTATTGTACTTACCATCGTTGTTACCGTTTGAAGAATAAAGAAGGTCTAACATGTTAGAAGGATCGCTATAGTCTCCTACCCAACCGTTACGAGCAACATCGTACTCACCGTTACGACGCATTGGTGTGAAGCTTGACCACTCAACGATTTCTACCTGAAGAGTAATACCAAGCTCAGCCCATGCCTGCTGTAAGTACTCAGCTACTGTCTTGTGGTAACCTGAATCATTTGTTGTATACTTGATTACAGGGAAGCCTTCACCATTTGCATAACCAGCCTCTGCAAGAAGACTCTTAGCCTCTGCTAAGTTTGCTTCATAATCAGCGCTGATATATGTCTGTCCGCCGTTAGCGTTGTCCATGAACTCACCACTTGCATCAACCCAACCTGGACCCATGAAGTTGTAAGCTGCTGAATATGTTCCCTCCATCAATGTGTTAGCAACATACTCACGATCGATAGCAAGGCTTAATGCCTTACGTACGTTAACATTAGTAAATGGCTCTCTCTCAGTATTTAAGCTGAGGTAGTAAGTACCAATAATTGGCTCAACATGGAACTCACTTGTTCCTGTAAGACTAGGAATCTCCTCTGTAGGAACATCCTTAGCCATAAGAATCTCTCCTGTCTTATATGCACTATAAGAAGCATTAGAATCCTCCATTAATACAAACTTAAGACCATCAAGCTTAACAGCATCTGCATTCCAGTAGTTAGGGTTCTTAGACATTAAAATGTGAGAACCTGGTACCCACTCTGTCATGTAGAATGCACCGTTACCAACATAAGTCTCAGGACTGATAGCCCAAGCCTCTCCGTTCTTCTCAACAGTTTCCTGCTGAACAGGGCTCAATGTAGCGAAAGCTGCAAGGCTTCCGAAGAATGAGCAAGGAGCACTTAATTCAACTACAAGAGTCTGAGCATCAGGAGCTGATACTGCTAATGCATCTAAGTTACCTGTAATAGCCTCATCATATCCCTTAACCATACCAAGTACAGTCTCAGCATATGGAGCTGCAAGTGCAGGATCACAAACACGCTTCCAGCTGAATACGAAATCTTCTGCTGTTAATTCAGAACCATCTGACCACTTTAATCCATCTCTTAAATGGAATGTCCATGTAAGACCGTCTGCAGATGTCTCCCATGTCTCAGCCTGTCCTGGCTGAAGTGTACCATCCTGACCTACTGTCAGAAGACACTCATGAGAATGTAATAACATGATACCACCGTCAACCGCACTGTTTAAAGCAGGGTCAACTGTCTCTGGGTCAGGACCTACCTGTACAGCAAGTACCTTACCCTCTTTCTTTGTCTCGGCACCACATGCAGTTGCACCAACAAGCATGCAAGCAACGAGCAAAAGAGCGATGACTTTCTTTTTCATCTTTTTTCCTCCTGTGAAATTAGTTATGCATTAATGCATAAAGTTTATTGTTCATTAACGTGGTGGCATGCCACATAATGACCTGTAGATACTTCCTTGAATGCCGGCTCCTCTGCTGCACAACGCTCTGTCGCATATGGACATCTTGTGCGGAATCTACATCCTGAAGGCGGATTCAATGGGCTTGGTACATCTCCCTCTAAAACAATACGCTTATTTGCTCTCGCCTTAATAGGGTCAGCAACTGGAATCGCTGAAATCAAACTCTGTGTATAAGGATGTAAAGGACGGGTTGTCAACTCATAGCTGTCCGCCAACTCTACCATCTTACCAAGATACATAACACCGATACGATTAGAAATATGCTTTACAACAGAAAGGTCATGAGCAATAAATAAATATGTCAAACCAAGCTCTGCCTGCAAATCTTCAAACATATTAATAACCTGTGCCTGAATAGAAACATCAAGCGCAGAAATCGGCTCATCACATACGATAAACTCAGGATTAACCGCTAATGCACGCGCAATACCAACACGCTGTCTCTGTCCACCAGAGAACTCATGAGGATATCTGTTTGCATGCTCTGAGTTCAAGCCTACTCTTCTAAGCATCTCTATAATCTTGTCATAACGCTCCTGCTTACTTGCAGCAAGCTTATGAATGTCAATCGGTTCACCTACGATATCAGCAACTGTCATACGAGGATCAAGACTAGCATATGGATCCTGGAATACAATCTGCATCTTCTTACGATAAGGAAGCATATCTACTGCAATCTTCTCATCCTTGTCAAAGATTACCTTACCATCATAAATAATCTTACCGCCTGTTGGCTCGTATAATCTTAATAAGCTTCTACCTGTAGTCGTCTTACCACAACCAGACTCACCTACAAGACCCAACGTTTCTCCACGCTTAATTGCAAAAGAAACATCATCTACAGCCTTTACAAATCTCTTATTCTTACCATAACCACCCGCAGGGAAATACTGCTTAAGGTGCTCTACCTGAACTAATACATCATTATTATTCATTTGTAGCTCCTCCTTCCATCTGCGCCTTCTGGTTCATCCAGCATTGTGTATAATGAACATCGCCAAAAGTAGTTACCGGAGGCATCTCTCTTAAGCAAATCTTCATACAGCTCTCGCATCTTGGTGCAAAAGGACATCCCTTTGGAGGATTTAACAAGTCAATTGGTGTACCCTCAATCGGAACAAGTCTCTCATGTTCCTCAGCATCCAATCTTGGAATACTCTTAATAAGTCCCTTTGTATATTCATGCTTTGGATTGTAGAAAATATCGTCTGTTGTACCATACTCGATAATTCTACCACCATACATAACGGCAATTCTCTCACACATGCTTGCAACAATACCAAGATCATGTGTAATCATGATAATCGCCATACCAAGCTTGTCCTTAAGCTCCATCATAAGCTCTAAGATTTGTGCCTGAATCGTAACATCAAGCGCTGTTGTAGGCTCATCAGCAATCAAAAGCTTTGGTTCACATGCAAGTGCAATCGCAATCATAACACGCTGACGCATACCACCTGATAACTCATGTGGATACTGCTTCAATCTCTTCTCAGGCTCATTGATACCAACAAGTGTCAAAAGCTCAACAGCTCTCTCGTGTGCCTGCTTCTTATCCTTATCTGTATGAAGAAGAATAACCTCTTCAATCTGATTACCAATAGTAAATACAGGATTCAAGCTGGTCATAGGATCCTGAAAAATAATAGAAACCTCATTACCACGAATCTTTCTGAATTCCTGCTCAGACATCTCATGAATCTGATGTCCGTTAAACTCAATCGTACCACCAATCAGCTTACCAGGATGTGCTGTTAAGCCCATCAAGCTGTATGCTGTAACTGACTTACCAGATCCACTCTCACCAACGATACCAAGTACCTCACCCTGATTCAAATGAATAGATACGTCATTTAATGCCTTTACTTCTCCAACAGGAGTGAAGAAGGAAAGACGTTCATTCTTTATATCAACTAAATATTCTGACATGATTCTTCACTCTCTTTCTTAATTCTTCATCTTAGGGTCAAATGCATCTCTAAGACCATCGCCCAAAAGGTTAAAGCTCAAAATAATCAAACTGATTAAAAGTGCAGGAATGAATAATAAATGTGGATAAGTATTCAATCCATTAATTGCCTCACTTGCCAAGCTTCCCAATGAAGGAAGTGGTACCGCAACACCAAGTCCCAAGAAGCTTAAGAAGCTCTCTGTAAAGATAGATGATGGAATCTGAAGTGTTGTTGTAACAATCAGAGTACCAATACAGTTTGTTAAAAGATGCTTCTTGATAATTCTGCCACTCTTTGCACCAAGTGCTCTTGCAGCAGTAACGTATTCACTTTCCTTAAGGATTAAAATCTGGCTTCGAACCATACGAGCCATACCTACCCAGTACAATAACGCAAATACAATAAAGATACTGATAAGGTTTGTACCAACAATATTAATCCATCCAAATCCTGGTAATGCCGCAAGCTCTGCCAGCGGTGCCTTTAAGGCAAAGGATAACAATACAATCAAAAGAATATCAGGTACTGTATAAATAATATCAACAACTCGCATCATCACAAGGTCTACCCAGCCGCCAAAGAAAGCAGCGATAGAACCATAAATAGAACCAATTACAAGAATAATTGCTGTCGCAATCAAACCTACCATTAACGAAATACGGCTACCTACCATAACACGAATCGCGTAATCTCGTCCCATTTTATCTGTTCCAAAAATGTGTGGAAATACAAACTCGCCTGCATCTCTCATCGCCTGTTCCTCGATAGAATACTCAAATGGAGCTAAGCTGTTTGCACCCTTAACCTGTGTCTCATAAGAATATGGATAGAATAAAGGTACGATAAACGAGAAGAACATAACAATAATAATCACCCAAAGACTTACCATTGCCACTCTATTCTTACGTAATCTTCTTAATCCATCCTTCCAAAAGCTGACGCTTTCTCGCATTACAACAAGGCTCTGCTTCTCATCCTCTGTTGCAGGGAGAAAATCGTCCGGATTTAATTTTAACTGAAAACTAATCGGATTCTCTTTCATTTCAACGTTCCTTCCATGTTTACTTTAACTTAATACGAGGGTCTACTAACTTATACACAATATCTACAACAACGTTCATAACAACCATCAAAGTCGCAAGGAAAATAGTTGTGCCCATGATAACGGTATAATCACGATTTGTGATAGAGCCAATAAACTCACCACCAAGTCCCGGAATTGTAAATATCTTCTCTACTACAAAACTACCAGTAAGAGTATACGCAAGCATCGGTCCTACATAAGTAACAACTGGTAAAATCGCATTACGAAGTGCATGCTTGAAGATGCTTACCTTCTGTGAAAGCCCCTTTGCTCTTGCTGTTCTCATGTAATCCTGTCCTAATACATCTAACATAGAAGAACGCATAAGTCTCATAATATATGCTGTCGGATAGAATGACAATGAAATAACCGGCATAATGTAGTGCTTCCAAGAAGTCAAACCAAAGGTCGGAAGTAAATTCAAATGTACTCCGAATAAATACATCAATAATGTACAAATAACAAAGCTTGGTACCGCAATACCACAAGTCGCTACGACACTAATAATATTATCCAAAGCCTTACCTCTGTTCATAGCGGCCGCACATCCAAGCGGAACACCTACTATCAAAGATACAAGAACTGCTGTACCACCCAGTCTTGCAGATACAGGGAACTTAGTTGCAATAATAGATGTAACTGTTCTACCTCTCTGCTTCAAGCTGTCACCAAAATCACCATGAAGAGCATCTGTCATATAAGTCACATACTGCTCCCATAACGGCTTATCCAAACCATACTTTGCCTCCAACGCAGCTAACGCCTGCGGGCTGACTGCCTTCTCAGACAGGAATGGACCACCGGGTACCATATTCATCAGAAAAAAGGTCAGGGTTGCAACTGCCCAAATTGTTACAATTGCAAGTCCAATTCTTTTTACAATGTACTTCAACATTTTTAATCAATCTCCTTCTCTTTATAAATACCTCTAAAACCGCACAATTTAAGACTTTACCACGCTAAACCATTAAAAATATAAAGCCATCACAAAAAATAAGGAGCGTCCACTGTCGACCGGCAATCCACTCCTTTATGGTAAATTTATTTCATCTTGTGCATTTTTTAAATAATATAATCAATTTTTGTGTGTGTCAAGTTTTCAACAAGGTCGAATTATTGGTTTTTTTGGTACTTTTTGCATATTTATACATACTTTTTGCTGTTTTTTCTGTGTTCAAGGCACTTCTTTTTATTACATTTCACCTAATATTTCCCTTTACTTTTAGCGACTGTATCGATTCGCAAAGAAGCAATGTATGTTCACTGATAATTTATTCATTTTATATTTTTTTTAAAATTCTATTTACAATTGGAAAATTATGTATTATTGTATTAAGTAGGTAGTGCAATAATACAGTAACACAGTTGAGTATATACTATATTTATGTAAACTATTATGCTATACTACAAAGAAAGGAAAGGTGATTTCATGGCATGGAATCTACAGGCAGACAGACCGATTTATACACAGATTCTTGAACAGATACAGACGCGTATCATCTCAGGTTGTTACAAACCGGGCGAGAAGCTGCCAAGCGTAAGAGAGCTTGCTGCAGAGGCAAACGTAAACCCCAACACAATGCAGAAGGCATTTGCAGAATTAGAGAGAAGCGGATTAATTTCAACACAGCGCACAAGCGGGCGTACAGTAACGGAGGATACAGGCATGATTGAACAGCTCAAAAACCAGTTGGCAGTTTCGCAGATTCAAAGCTTTATCGAAGCCATGCAACAGCTTGGCTATTCAAAAGAAGAGATTTATAACCTTGTTACCAACACATTGAAAGGAGGAAATGAATAATGGATTCATTATTAGAAATTCGTGACCTGTGCAAGAAATACAGTGGTGTCGCTAATTATCTCGCAGTTTATCATATGAACCTGTCTATTCCAAAAGGCAAGATTATTGGTCTGTTAGGTCCTAACGGCTGCGGTAAGACAACTTTAATCAAGATGATTACCGGACTTTTGACTCCTTCAAGCGGCTCGGTAGCAATTAACGGTATGGCACCATGCGCAGCAACAAAGAATATTATTTCTTATCTGCCGGAGAGAACTTATCTCCAGAGTAATATGAAGGTATCCGAGATGGTAGAGTATTTCTCTGACTTCTATGAGGATTTCTCCAGCGAGCGTGCTTATGCCATGTTCAAGGATATGGGTATTGACACTTCTGCACGACTCAAAACTCTTTCAAAGGGTACTAAAGAGAAGGTACAGTTGATTTTGGTTATGAGTCGTAACGCTCAGCTTTATATTTTGGATGAACCGATTGCAGGTGTTGACCCGGCAGCAAGAGATTACATTTTAAAGACCATCATTCAGAACTACAATCAAGAGGCTACAATTATTTTATCTACCCATTTGATTTCTGATATTGAGAACGTACTGGACGAAGTTATCTTCATGAAAAATGGTTCTCTCATTCTTCATGACAGCGTAGATGGTGTCAGAGAAAAGACCGGAAAATCAATAGATGCTTATTTCAGGGAGGTATATGTATGTTAAGTAAATTAATCAAACACGAATGGCGCGCCATGAGAAAATATTTTTTAATATTCTTTATCGTCATGGCTGTTACAACCGCATTATCATGCATTACTTTACTATTTATCAACCCTGCATTTGACGATGTTGTAATTGGTTTTAGCACCCTTTTATTTATGGCTGTTATACTCCTCTACTATCTGGGAATGATTGTTTGCAGTATAGGTTCCAATGTTGTCATTGCCGTACGATTTTACAAGAGCTGCTATACAGACGAGGGATATTTAACTCATACTCTTCCTGTCAACAGCAACCAGTTACTGATTGGCAAGACTATTGCTTACTTTTTATTCAGCCTTATCATGGGTGCTTTGATGGTATTATCCGTACTCCTCATAATCGGTACAGGATTTGCACATTTTGGTACATTTGTTGATTTATCGTCCATTGATTTTAGCGAACTAACTGTTGCAATGAAGGAAGAGACCGGAATTGATTTGATTCCGTTTATCCTATTCCTTATTGTATATTGTATTGTTATCTCTCTGGCTAACATCCTGATTATCACAGGCTGTATCAGCATTGGTCAGCTCATGAGCAAGCACCGTATACTCGGCGCATTACTTGCCTATTTCGGATTTTATATGATTGTGCAGATAGTCAGCACGTTTGCTTCCATTCCGATGACAACATCCATACTCAAGGCAGAGCTTAGCGGCACGACCATGACGATGTGGGAAGTATTAGGTCCTGTTTATCTTTTAGTCGGAGGACTCTATGTTGTCATAGCGGCCATTATGTACTTTATAAATATCCACATGATGACTAAGAGACTTAACTTAGAGTAAGATAAATATAAGAATTTGAACTTTAAAGAGCAGTAACACCTACGAATCATATCTCGTAGGTGTCACTGCCCTTTTATTATAATCTCTTCATCTCATCCAAACGTCTATGTAACTTACGAATTCTTTCTAAGCCTTCCTCAGATACAATCTCCCTGCCGGACTCAAAGTATCGAACCCTGCCTTCATTCTCTTCCAGCCATCTATTCTGCTCTAAGACTCTCTTTAACTGATTTACAGTTCCCTCACTGCCATCAATCATATGGATATGATTCTCAAATATCTTCGCATAACTATCTTTAAAATAGTTAAAATGTGTACAGCCAAGAACAAGCTCACTGTAATTTGCCAAATCATATGGCGCCAGCTCTTCCCGTAGATAATCCTCTACAGCCGATGTACCAAACTCTCCGGCTTCTGCAAACTCTACGAGACGTGGCAATGCTAATAAATCCACCATATGCTCACTATCTACTCTCGCCACCAGATTCTTAAGCTTCTCCTCCCGAACCGCAAGTGGTGTTGCAATCACCATCACACGCTTACCGGAATGCTGCTCCACTGCAGGCTTGACCGCCGGCTCAATTCCAATAATCGGAATGCTATACTTTGCTCTCATCAGAGCTGCTGCCACACTGGTAGCTGTATTACAAGCAATCACAACGGCCTTACAATCGTGCTCTACCATAAATCTGATGACTTCGTCCACATATTCAATTACCTGTTCCCTAGTCTTCGTTCCGTAAGGAACATGGTCTACATCTGCGTAAAAAATATAATTTTCCTTCGGTAAGGTGAGCAGCGCCTGATGCAATAAGGTAATGCCACCAATTCCCGAATCAAAGATTCCAATATTCATTCCATACACCTTTCCTGTTTTTAGGTATAAAGAGACCCGCAAATCTATGTATCCATAAACCTGCGGGCGTTATTGAGAGAGCGAATAGCGAGTTGTTACCCGCTGCGACATAAGCTAAACAATATACAATTATCTGCTGTGGTTTACCATAAACTCTGTAACCGTTACCGTACTTAAGTACTATCACAACTCACAGCACCTTCATTCGTAAGTAAAAGAGCAGAAGCAATCTGCTCTTATGAGAGCGCGAGACGGGGATCGAACCCGCGACCCCCTCCTTGGCAAGGAGGTGCTCCACCGCTGAGCCACTCGCGCATGTTGTCTGCATCAGACTTGATTAATATTACATGATTTGTAATACTTTGTCAACAACATTTTTAAAAAATTTATTGACCAAGCGGGTGATGGGAATCGAACCCACGTATCTAGCTTGGAAGGCTAGTGTTCTACCATTGAACTACACCCGCGTATATATGAAACAGGGACTTACGTCACCTGTAAGTGCCCAGAACCGGAATCGAACCAGTGACACGAGGATTTTCAGTCCTCTGCTCTACCAACTGAGCTATCTGGGCATCTCTCGCTCACCAAGCGACTTTTGTATAGTACAATAGTTTGTCGCCCGTGTCAAGAGAGTTTTTCTATTTTTTATAATTGTTTTTGTAAACCTTTTATTCACTTTCATTCCACAACAAAGCACATTTTACGGCCTTATCCCAGCCTCTTAATCTCTTCTTGCGAAGTTCTTCCTCCATGGTGGGAACAAAACGTCTGGACAGCTGCCAGTTTGCTCTTATCTGTGCCTTATCCGTCCAATATCCTACTGCCAAACCTGCCAAATATGCTGCTCCAAGTGCTGTTGTCTCAATACAGCTTGGTCTAAGCACATCTCCGTTTAATATATCTGACTGAAACTGCATCAGGAAGTTATTTGCACTTGCACCACCATCTACCCGCAGGGCATGAATATTTACCCCAGCATCTTTCTCCATAGCCCTCAAAACACTATGGGTCTGATATGCCAATGACTCTAGCGTTGCACGAATAAAATGCTCCTTGCTGCAGCCTCTGGTAATACCTACTACCATTCCCCTGCAATACTGATTCCAATACGGCGCACCCATTCCCGTAAATGCCGGAACCACATAGACGCCATTGGTATCCTCTACCGCTGTCGCATATTCCTCAGACTGCGATGAACTCTTTAGCATACGCATCTCATCACGAAGCCACTGTATTGCTGCTCCTGCCACAAACACACTTCCCTCCAACGCATACTCTACCTCATCCGTATCACTGGCTGCTATCGTAGTCAAGAGCCCATGCTTAGACGCAATTGCTTTATGTCCCGTATTCATTAGTAGGAAACAACCTGTACCATAGGTATTCTTCACATCCCCCTCATCAAAACAGCACTGCCCAAATAATGCCGCCTGCTGGTCACCTGCCGCCCCTGCAATCTTAATGGCGCCGCCAAGCACGCCGTCATCCGTCATTCCGTATACGTAGCTGGAAGGCTTCACCTCTGCAAGCATAGAGCCCGGAATCCGAAATCTTTCCAAAAGCTCCTTATCCCAACATCTTTCATGTATATTGTAAAGCATGGTTCTTGATGCATTGGTATAATCCGTTACAAATATTTTACCCTTGGACAAATTCCAAATCAGCCATGTATCCACAGTTCCAAAAAGCAATTCTCCCTTTTCAGCCTTTTCTCTTGCACCTTCTACATTTTCTAATATCCATGCAACCTTCGTTGCACTGAAATACGCATCCGGCACCAATCCTGTCTTACTGCGAATCACCTCGTCAAATCCATCTTTTTTCAATTCCTCTACCATATCTGCTGTTCTGTGACACTGCCAGCAAATTGCATTATATATGGGTACACCTGTATTCTTATCCCAGCAAATGGTTGTCTCTCGCTGATTGGTAATTCCAATTGCCGCTATCTGCGAAGCTTCTGCGCCTATCTTTGCCATTGCCTCCGTTGCTACTGCAAGCTGTGAAGACCATATTTCCATAGGATTATGCTCTACCCATCCCGCTTTTGGATAAATCTGCTCAAATTCCTTCTGTGCCATACTCACGATATTGCCTGCTTTATCAAACAAAATGCATCTTGAGCTGGTCGTCCCCTGGTCCAAAGCCATTACATATTGTGTTGTCTGCATCCCTTCTCCTGCCTTTCTCTTTTTCAATCAATCTATTGTCTGTACTTCTCCTGTTGCCACAACTGCAATCCCTGTTCCTGCAACATTCTCCAGTATAATATCACCCACATAAACAGGTGCCTCCACTCTCACCTCTCTAAGTGCTTCCATACACGCAAAAATCTTATCTTTAGGTATGTCCTCTTTTGTCTTAACAGCTACTACCGGATTGACTCCATGCACGACACGTACTGTGCTTGTTACCGTCCTTCTTGGGTCAAGCATTTCCTTCCTTGCATAGTCCTCTCCCTTAGGACAAGTATTTCCACATATTTCCTTCACATTTCCAGATTCCATCGTCACCGTTAACACACAGCCCTTTGGGCATCCGATACATACCAGTTCTTTTTTCTCTGCCATACACACGCCCCCACTATCCACATACATAAGCCGCAGCAAATTTGCCTGCCTTATACGCTTCTTTTGAAACATTATCTACCAAATCATGCACATGTAGTACATTTCCACATGCAAATACACCTTCTGCTTTTGTCTCAAGGCGTTCATTTACATAGGGGCCCGAAGTCTTAGGGTCCAGCTCAATGCCGCACTTAACTGACAGTTCATTCTCCGGTATCAAACCACAGGAAATTAACAAGGTATCACACTTGTAATCTATCTGCGTTCCTCCTATGACCTTTCCATTCTCGTCTACCTTAGCTACTGTCACACCCTCTACACGTTCTTTACCCTGAATGTCTACTACCGTGTGACACAGCAAAAGCGGAATACCAAAATCCTCCAAGCACTGCACGATATTACGCTGTAATCCTCCTGACTTTGGTTTAATTTCTACAACTGCTTTTACTAACGCCCCCTCAAGTGTCATTCTTCTTGCCATAATCAGACCAATATCTCCACTTCCAAGAATCACGACCTCCTTACCCGGAAGCTTACCTTCTATGTTTACATAATACTGCGCCGTTCCTGCTGAATAAATACCCGCCGGTCTAAAACCCGGAATATTCAATGCACCTCTTGGTCTCTCGCGGCATCCCATTGCAAGAATAACAGCATCTGCGCAAATAGTCAGCATACCTTGCTCCTTATTCATAGCAATAATCTGCTTACATCCGGAGTCCTTGCAGACAACTATATCCATAACCATTGTATTTAGCAAATACGGTATCCTCTTTTCTTCTACCTGCTTCTTATAACGCTGCGCATACTCCGGACCTGTCAGTTCCTCTCGAAAGGTATGCAATCCGAAGCCATTGTGAATACACTGGTTCAAAATGCCGCCAAGCTCCTTATCTCTTTCGATTATCAAAATATCCTCAACTGCTACACCTGCCTCACATGCCCCTAATGCTGCTGCCATACCGGCCGGTCCGCCACCGATAATCACTATTTTCCTATGCATCTCCATACGCTACCCCATTTCACAACTCTATTTTGTATCGCCCAGAATAACCGTTGAACCTTCCCCGGTCTTACAGATTTCTTCCATAGGCACTCCAAGCTCATCAGATAACAGCTTCATAATCTTCGGTGTACAAAAGCCTCCCTGGCACCGTCCCATGCTTGCCCTTGTTCTCCGTTTAACACCATCCAAAGTCACAGCTCCTACCGGTCTTCTGATTGCCTCTATAATCTCTGCCTCCGACACAGTCTCACATCGGCATATTACATTTGCATATGCCGGATTTTCTTTGATTAACCTGTTTCGTTCCTCTGTATCTGCCTTCTCTAAAGCTTTGATTCCCTCACGGCATCCTACAAAGTCATCACGTCGCCTTGCCGGCTGTATCCTCATCAACAGCTCTGCCACATATTCGCCAATCGCCGGTGCACTTGTTAATCCCGGAGACTCAATTCCTGCTACATCAATAAATCCTTTATATACTTCTGACTCCTTTATGATAAAATCATCACTTTCATGATGCGCACGAAGACCTGCAAAAGAGGTAATCACCTGGCCCTTGGGCGGAAGACTCTTTACACTGTTTGCTGCCTTCTCCAATATCTGCTCCAAACCCTCTGCTGTGGTATTCACACCCTCTTTATCCTCTATATCCATCGCAGTAGGACCAAGGAGCTGATTTCCATGTATGGTCGGTGTTACCAGAATACCCTTTCCATAAGCTCCGGGCAGCTGGAATATTGTCTTATCTGTTAAAAGCCCTGCTTTCTTATCGTACAGACAATACTCACCACGCCTTGCAATCAAACGCATCGGCTCATGTCCCTCCTTACAAGGAAGCATATTATGAATCATATCTGCATAAACACCCGCCGCATTGATTATAACAGCAGTCTCATAAACATTTCCCTGCTTTGTTATTACACGATATCCACTTTCTATCTGTGAAAGCTCCACAACCTCTCTGTTACGTTCAAACTCCACACCATTTACAGCAGCATTCTCAGCCATAGCAATGGTCAATTCAAAAGGACATACAATACCACCTGTCGGCGCATACAGGGCTGCAACGACACTCTCGCTTAGCTGTGGCTCCAGCGCCTTCGCCTCATCAGCTGACAAAATCTGCAAATCAGACACACCATTTTCCATACCTCTTTGATATAATTCCTTAAGCCTATCCCTGCCTGCCTCTTCCAGGCAAAGTACCAGAGAACCATTTCTACGAAATGGTATATCCAGCTCTCGTGCCAGTTCATCCATCATTTGATTTCCACGCACATTAAGCTTTGCCTTTAAACTTCCCGGCACAGCATCAAAGCCTGCATGTACAATTCCGCTATTTGCCTTAGACGTCCCCTCGCATACATCCAAAGCCGCCTCTAAAACCAAAACCTTTCTCTTTGTCTTAGATAATTCTCTTGCAATACAACAGCCTGTTACACCTGCACCAATGATGATTACATCATACATGGTTTCCCCTCCTTATTGCGGCATCTTACTCAGAAGCCACTTCGCCAAATCCTCATACACAGTTGCTCTATCTAATTCGTTTAATATCTCATGTCTGTCCTCTTCATAAAGCTTCAAGGAAATATCCTTAATTCCATGCTTCTTATAGGACTCATACACTTCTATAACACCCTTTCCGTAATCGCCTACCGGGTCCTGGGCTCCCGCTACCATAAATACAGGTAAATCCTTTCTAAGCTTCGCAATATTTTCTTTCTTCTGAATAAACGTCAGCGCATCAAACAAGGTTCGATAACCATTTACCGTAAAAATGAACATGCAATGCTTATGAGCATTATACATATCAATAATCTGCTCATCCCGCGTCAACCAGTCATTATCAGAGCGCAGATTAGGAATTCTCTTATTATATGTACCAAATGCCAGCTTCTGCATAACATCTGAGCGATATCGCTCCCCTCTGAACAATCCTATGACACCATTAATAAACTTAGCTGTTGCAAGCACCAAGGGCTTCTGTCTGCCCGTTCCGCAAATAATAGCTCCCGTCAGTTCCTGACCATATGTCATTAAATAACGTCTTGCCATAAAAGAACCCATACTATGTCCAAACAGAAAATACGGTACATTTGGATACTGCTTTTTCATCTCCAACGTAACATGATGTAAATCCTCTACAACCGCAGCACTTTTCTCCTCACAAAAATATCCTAAGTCTTCATCACATCCGGCAGTCATTCCATGTCCCAAATGGTCATTCCCCACCACAAGAAAGCCTCGCTCGGTTAAATATGCGGCAAATTCTTCATATCGCTCCACATATTCAATCATTCCATGCGATATCTGCAATATTGCCTTGACCTCCTGCGGCTTCCAAATCACCACATGAAGCTGATGAATACCGTCCACTGACGGAATCTGCATAGTTCTTTTTTCCATATTCAATAACCTCCTCTATGATTTTTTTCGCACATCCTGACGATTCCAAACAATTCCCACAATTAACAAAATAGGAAAAACAGTCGCAGCCATTATTCCTTTTCTTAAATCATCCTCAAAGCAGCCGGATACAAATCCAACAAGACTCGGGCCTCCGGAACATCCCAAATCACCTGCCAGTGCCAAAAACGCAAACATCGCCGTACCGCCGCCTTTTATCGTAGCTGACGCCATACTAAAGGTTCCCGGCCACATAATACCCACTGACATACCACATAACGCACAACCAAGCAAACCAATCACAGGATTAGACACAAATACAATTAGCAAATAGGATGCTATACACAGGCATGTACTGTATAGCATGAATCTGCGCAACCGAATCTTCTCTCCGTATTTTCCATAAAATGCTCTGGCTGCACCCATGCAGATGGCAAAGGACATAGGTCCTGCCAAATCTCCAATCGTCTTCGCTACGCCAAGTCCCTTCTCCGCAAAGGTAGATGCCCACTGGCTGACCGCCTGCTCGCTTGCTCCTGCACAGACCATCATTAAAACAAATATCCAAAAGGTCTTCATTCCTATCAGTTCCTTCAAGTTCAAACCCTGCTCACCATCTTCTATCAGATGCCGAATCGGAACCTTAGTGAACAATATGGCATTCGCAGCAGGAATCAGCGCCCAAAATACTGCCGCATATTTCCAGTTTTCTATTCCAAAAATTGCAAAAAATATTGTTGATATCACAACAACCCCCACATGTCCCCAGCAATAAAAGGAATGCAACAAACTCATAGTCTTCTCTTTATTGTCAGACGGACATGCCTCCACAACAGGGCTTACCAGCACCTCCAGCAAACCTCCGCCAATGGCATAAAGCAGCACTGCCATAAGAATTCCTGTAAACGGGTCCATTCCCATACTGCCAAACAGCTCCGGTAAAACAGGAAGCAACAGAAGTCCTAATGCTGCACATACATGCGCAATAATCATAGATGCACGGTAGCCTATCTTATCAACAAAAGAAACCGATACCAAATCTACGACAAGCTGCAATCCAAAATTGAAGGTTACCAGCATTGTTATCTTAGATAACGGTATCTGATATTGGCTCTGAAAGGTCAAAAATAAAAGCGGTACAAAATTGTTCACAATCGCCTGCACTATATACCCGATAAAGCATGCCGTAATTGTTTTGTTGTAATTCATTTTCATAATAATCTCCATTCTTGCTTCCTCTGGAAATTCGAGCGCAAGCACAAATTTCTGTGTAAAAAATCTTCCATATATGGATTTTTTACACCAGTACCCTCGTATATTTTATGTACTGTATATAGTATAACATTTTATTTATTCATTTTACATGATAATTGTAAGTATATTTTGGTATAAAATCGCATTTTAGTTGACATAAAAGTGTGTTAGAATCTATATATAACAAAAACACTTAAATGGAGGTATGATATGCAGAAATTATGGATAAGCGGTGCTAATGGACAGCTTGGAAAAGCTATTTTTGAGATGGTTGATACCGATAATTACGAAATACTTACTACCGATATAGATGATGTTGATATTACGAATATAGACGATGTTCTTCTTTATGGCGAAATGAATCGTCCCGATGTCATTATCAACTGTTCTGCCATGACAAATCTACAGGAATGCGAAGCCAATCCAAGTAAGGCGTTTCATATCAATGCACTGGGCGCAAGAAACCTTAGTATTGTTGCACAGAAGCTACAGGCAAAGCTGGTTCATCTTTCCTCAGATGATGTATTCGACGGCACCTATGACAAGCCATACAATGAATACGACACCACCAACCCACAGACTGTCTATGGAAGAAGTAAGGATGCCGGCGAAAAATATGTAAAGGAATTTACGCAGAAGCATTTTATTATCAGAAGCACATGGGTATACGGCAGCGGCAATAACTTCGTCAACCGTGTGCTAAAAAAACTTGATAGCGGAGAAGTCTTAAGTATTGCCAATGACCAGGTTGGTTCACCAACCAGTGCAAAAGACTTGGCACGTTTTATTCTTACGCTGATTCAGACTAACGAATATGGCACCTTCCACGCAACCTGTGAAGGCAGCTGTACCAGATATGAATTTGCTCAGGAAATTATGAGACTCACAGGCAAAAAAGCTATCTTAAATCCGGTAGCAACGATAAACTCTGACTTTTCCACTTCCAGACCACCTTATGCAGTATTGGACAATTTCGTCCTCAGTATGGTGAAGAACCACGAATTTCCAACATGGCAGGAATCTCTTGCCGAATATATAAAGAGTTTATCAGAATAGATGATAACGCTCAGACTAAGAAAGGCAGGATGATAATTTGGAAAAAACAAATAAAAAGAAAATAGGATTAACAACAAAAATTTTTATTGCATTGATACTCGGTGCCATCACAGGCTTACTTTTAAACTATGTAATACCGGACAGTTCTTTTGTAGACAATTTTGTCATTAACGGCGTACTTTATGTAGTAGGTCAGGGCTTTATCAGACTGATGCAGATGCTGGTTGTTCCACTGGTATTCTGTTCATTAGTATGCGGAAGCATGTCCATAGGCGACACCAAGAAGCTGGGAAGTGTTGGTGTCAGAACCATTGTTTTCTATCTGGTTACTACTGCTCTTGCTATCACTGTAGCGCTCAGTATTGGTAATCTTATTAATCCCGGTATCGGATTAAATATGGAGGCCATTCAAGCCGCCGACTCTGTAGCCGCTACTACATCCACCAGTGCTGCAGACACTATATTAAATATTATTCCCAAGAATATCTTTACTTCACTGGCTGATGGCAATATGTTACAGATTATTTTCTTTGCATTAGTGCTTGGTGTAATTCTTGCAAAAATGGGAGACCGTGTTGATGTCGTAAAGAATTTCTTCTCAGAATTTAACGATATAATGATGGAAATGACTGTATTGGTTATGAGCCTTGCACCATTTGGTGTATTCTGTCTGATTGCCAAAACCTTTGCAGGAATCGGATTTGATGCCTTTATACCTCTTTTAAAATACATGGGTGCCGTTATGCTGGCATTACTCATCCAGTGTTTTATTGTATATTTATCAATGCTCAAGCTGCTTACAGGCTTAAGTCCGATTAAATTTATCAAAAAGTTCTTCCCTGTTATGGCATTTGCATTTTCAACAGCTACATCAAACGCAACCATTCCTATGTCAATTGATACATTATCTCAAAAAATGGGCGTTTCCAAGAGAATTTCATCCTTTACGATTCCTCTTGGCGCAACCATTAACATGGACGGAACCGCTATCATGCAGGGAGTTGCCGTAGTATTTGCTGCACAGGCATTTGGTATTCCTCTTGATATCATGGATTATATCACCGTTATCGGAACCGCAACACTTGCTTCCATTGGTACTGCCGGCATTCCAAGTGTTGGGCTTGTAACACTTACCATGGTATTTAACTCAGTTGGACTTCCTGTGGAAGCCATTGCACTCATCATGGGTATTGACCGAATCCTTGATATGAGCAGAACAGCAGTTAATATCACAGGTGATGCTGTATGTACCGTTATCGTAGCAAATCATAATAAGGCTTTGGTAAAAGAAAAGTATAATGCTTAACAAAAAACCACGGAATTTACTCCGTGGTTTTCTTTAGATATACTTAATCTCAATATTACCAAATACTGTCTCGCCGACAATTTCTAATACATTATCGCTTTGCATATTGCAGTTTCCAAACTCTCTTCCTCCTGCAAATACCTTCTCAAATCTGACAACCGTCTTCCATTCCTTCGGAACGTAAACCACCACTGAACCAAATACATTCTCAATCTTCATCATGGCTCTTCCATTGCACAATCTTGCACTATCAAGATAAATCTGCATACTACCAAATACATTTTCAATCTGTGCATGCTGCAAATTCTGACAATTAATATACTTCACAGATGAGCTAAACACCGACTCGCATGTAAAATGATAATCATCCTCTGACTGCTCATCACAAATACCACCCTTAGCCATAAATTCCGCATCTCCTACCTTGTGACCAAAGTGAAAATGTGTCCTGAAATGCCCAAATATCATATTCATACCAATGGTTCCCAGTAATGCCGCTCCCAATACCGGCCATGGAGTAAGCTGTTCAATTCCTAATCTCTCATCCCATAAAATTGCAAGAAATGCTAACGGAAAGAAAATACCAAACCACTCCAGTTTAAACACACTTTTCACAAACCATACAGCAAACACAAAGCTAAATACCAGTGTCCAAACACTGATTTCTCCAAGCCACCCCATGCTCCCGATTAATATGAATACTGCCAATAACAAAAATGTAATTCCGGTTAAAATATTATTATCTTTTTTCATAGTCTCTTCCTCTTTTCTGCCAGTCTCTCTACCAGCGCCTTATAATAACTTCTTGATACATATACCTGCTTTTGCGTTCTGGAAAACTCTATCCTGCTCGAAGCCGTAAGATTTCTTGTAATGGAATAGATGTGTTTCAAATTTACAATTGCGGACTTGGATATTCTCATAAAATATCCGGGCAACAGCTCCTCTAACTGACACAACCTATAATCCGATTCATAAATTTCACTTGCGGTGTGTGCCCATACCTCTTTCCCCTCTGTTTCAAAGAAAAGAATGGTATCCAGTTGCATATAGTAGTCCGTATCGTTCTTATGTAGTAATATGGTTCTGTCCCTACTCTCTGTCAATGCATTTTGCATTTGCAAAATCCGCTCATCCAGCTTGCGGCAATGTATAACTACACTCTCTTCTTGCAGGTCTTCATCCACCTCAATGCGAACCTTCATCGCCCTCTCCCTTCTCTTATCTTTTCGTTTTCATCTATCTTGATTTTAGTATAATCACACTTTACTTTTGTGTAAATAGACCTAAACCAAGAGGTAAAAAAACAAGCCTGAAAGGTAAATTCCACTTCCTTTCAGGCTTTGTACTATCCATATTAATCTACTCTCTTCTCACCCATGAAGAATACTACTACTGTACCGGGACCTGTATGGCTGCCGATTACCGCTCCGATACTATTGATACATACCGGCTCCTGAAGATTCGGAAATGCCGCTTCTATCATTCCCGCAAGCTTCTTTGCTTCATCCTCACATGCAGAATGAGAAATGTAACACTTTCCGCTATAATTCTCACCATCTATTGCAAGCTCCTTCATCTTAGTGAATAACTCATCCATTGCTTTCTTTCTACCACGTATATTCTTCACATTCAGAAGCCTACCCTCTACATTTACCTTAATGATAGGACATATATTCAAGAGCGAACCTGCCACTGCGGAAACTGCAGAGATACGGCCGCCTCTCTTAAGATGTGATAAATCTGTTACGTACACCCAATGCTGAACATTCAGCTTATTGTCCTCTGCCCACTGATGCACCTCATCCAATGTGGCACCATTATCTCTCATATCTGCCAATATTGTCATAAGCATACCGTAACCGCTTGCCGCACAAAGGCTGTCTACTACATAAATGGTACTCTCCGGATATTTCTCCTTCAGTTCTTCTCTTGCCACGCAGGCAGAATTATAGGTACCTGAAATTCCACTTGAAAGAGTCAAATGTAAAATATCCTTGCCCTCTTTTAAGAACGGCTCCCAGAACTCAATATACTGCTCTACATTTACCTGCGAAGTCGTCGGCATCGCACCTCCCGATACCCTTTGGTAAAACTCCTCAAAACTCATAGTCTCTCCCAAATCATCAGGATACTCCACACCATCCATTGTATAGTGAAAACACACATACTTAATATTTCTTCCTTCAAAATGTTCTCTTGTTAAATCCGCTGTGGAACAACAGCTCAATACATAATCCCTCATATGTCCTCCAATTTACTTTATTTCTATCATATTAACATATCGATAACAATACAATAGCTTCCTTTACTTTCCATAGTCTGTCTTGCTAATCGCAATTCCTCCCCATGTGTCACCTGCATAAGAGGAACCTCTTAGGAAAAAGTCACGAGCCACTCCATTCCCTAGGTCATCATTGGTACAATCAATGTGATACCACTGTCCATCTATATTTACGATATTCCATGCATGCTCCACACCGTTCACCTTGCCTGCCGCAATATAGCAAGGAATACCCATCTGGTCCATAAATTTCTGGAAAAATAATGCATATCCGGAACAAACTGTCATCTTACTGTTTATCGCATCATAGGCAGAACGGAAATCAAATCCCGCAACGCCCTGTGCTGTCTCATAGGAATAATTCACATCACCACATATATAATCATGTACTTGCAATACCTTATCATAGGTTGAACCCGTATTAAAGTAAGGCACCAGCATGGCAACCGCCGCCTCTGTAAATACTTCCTCCTCCACTGTACTCAGATAATCATATGTAATCGTGAACTTACCTCTGCCGCCTCTGACATATACAGAATGAATATTAGCTGTTCCGTAATTGAGCACGGATGAACGCATCATCTCGGAAAAGACATCATAAATAGAATAGAATGTTAATGTATCCGTATACACCGTAATACTGCCGGCATGCTTTGTAGCCGCTTCCTCCCTTGCTGCCTGCGCCTCCTCTATCGAGTTCACTCTATAGGTAAGCTGATGCGCATAGACAGGCGCCACATAAGGTGCTGCTACCGGCTGCTGCACCATCGTCATATCTGTCAATGCATAGCCCGGTATATAGTACACACCATTCAAATCTACCCTAAACCAGCCATTCGATGTAGTACCTGTAACCTGCATCGGCAAATTTGCTTCCAGATTCATAACGGGTACTGCCTGCAAATCAGGCTCTGTATAAAGTCCTGCCTGGTCTGTAGTATACAATACCATTGTTACATCTGAAACAGTATATTCTACTGCATGCGTGGTTATTTCCCCGCAAAATAAGAAAACCAATAACATAGAAATTGCCATCAGCAACTTATGATATTGGCATATAGTATTTTTCCTATCTAACAAATTCATTTCCGGCTACCTCCATAAATAATGTAGTTGCTTTCCATTGTTGAACTATACTCCATTCTATTGTAAGTCACCGTTTGTTTGATTGTCAATAAAAACAAAAAGAGCTGCTACATACCGTAACAACTCTCTTACTGCCGGCGACCGGAATCGAACCGGTACGGGAGGTTAGTCCCGCAGGATTTTAAGTCCTGTGCGTCTGCCAGTTCCGCCACGCCGGCATGGCTATTTAGTTCACTACTTAAATCACTCACTGATTTGCCACAAGCAAATCTCTTTAGTACCAAAACAAAAGTGTATCGTCTCAGAAAAAGTAGTGTTAAACACGTGCCAAATCCGAAGGATTTGTGTACAACGTATTCATTTAGCTTGCTTGCAAGCTAAATGGATGGAGGTGGATTCGAACCACCGAAGCAATTTGCAGCAGATTTACAGTCTGTCCCCTTTGGCCACTCGGGAATCCATCCATAGTGAAACTTGAAATCAAGTCTCAACAGAAATTATTTATACCATATTACATATCAAAATGCAACTATTTTTTACGAAATATTTGTGTTTTCTACTTCTGCAAGCTGCTTGTGTTCCTTCCCCAGCCTGTGAATCCGATAATAATATGCAGCAACCAGTATCACATCTGCCCCAATCCACGCAGAGGACTCCGCATACAAAATACCATCCCGGCCTATCAGCATAGGAAGCAGCAGCGCCACACCGGTTCTCATTACAAACTCCGCCACACCGGACAACATCGGCATCATAGTGTCTCCTAAACCCTGTAATGCCGAACGATATACATAGAGGAAATACAGCGCAATCAGACAATAACTCATAATCGCCAGATAGCGGTAGCCTATATCCAAAGCACCTGCCACCTCCTCAGGTGTTCCTGACAAGAACATACCTATAAAACCTTTTCCAACAATCAACATACAAACAGAAATAACCGCTGATGTAATCGCAGCAACAATCAAAGCACTTCTCACGCCTTGTTTAATTCTATCGTACTTACCGGCTCCAAGATTCTGACCAGTATAAGTCACAACCGCATAGCCATACGATGTCGCTGCCATCTCCAGCACACCATAAAGCTTATTAGATGCTGTAAATCCTGCAATAAAAAGCATACCAAAGCTATTAACTACAGTCTGTACAATCATTCCGCCAACACAAATCATAATATGCTGAAATGCCATCGGTAGTCCCAGCTTAATTAAAGTTACATTTAGAGCATTATCATTTTCCCAATCCTTCTTTTCCGGCTTCCCTATATCAATCCTTCGAAATGCCATCAGACAATAAAGAGCCGAACAACCTTGTGCTATCACCGTTGCAATCGCTGCACCTGCAATACCCCAATGGAAGAATGCCACAAATACAATATCTAATACAATATTTACAAAACATGCTACTACCATCGCCATCAATGGTGCTTTTCCATTTCCAAACGCACGAAGAATCCCGGCAAGCGTATTATAGGCCATCACAATAGGAATTCCCAAAAACAGCACTCGTAAATACAGTAGGGACCCTCCAATTACATCCTCAGGCGTCTTCATTACTCGCAGAAAAGGTGGTAATGCCATCTCAAAAAAAACTATAAAGCAAAGTGCAAGAATACATGCCAGTCTGGCACTTGCTGTGATATCTTTTCTAATCGCCTTCGTATTCCCTGCACCAAAATCCTGTGCGATGCGAATAGAAAATCCCTGGGTAAAGCCTTGCACCACACTTACCATCATCCAGTTGAGCCAGTCTGCTGCCCCTAACGAAGCAAGAGCAGATACTCCTAGCACCTGCCCTACAATCATTGTATCTATTACTGTATATAATTGTTGAAAGATATTTCCTACCATAAGCGGCAAAGCAAATACCAACAGCAGCTTAAAGGGGTTACCCTTTGTCATATCTTTTGTCTTAGCAGCCATTTAAACACTTCTTTCCTGATAATCTTGCAGTGCCTTTGTATAAAGCTCACCCTGCACTCTGCTATATCTTTTATAAATTGATATACAAATAAAATAGCATACTAAAACAATTCCTGCAAATATTGCATAGTGACTTAAAGTTCCTTTGCCACCAAATATCCCTAACCAATAGAAACAAAAACATTCATATACACTGATTGTCAGCATAAATACTGTTAATCTTGGCTGAAAACGCCAACGTCTTATTACAAGCTGCGTAAATGCCACACAAAATAGGAACACACCACCTGCTACAGAAACAAACAGTTTCCATAGCCATGCTGTTTCTATTATATCTATTCCATACACTTGATTTCGAATCAACACCAATAGCAAAAACCATACTGTAACAAATGAAATACCATTGCGAAACCATGTCAAAAACTGAATTATACTCTCTTTACGCATTGCTACCTCCTATATTCCGAGCCTTTCCTTCATACTTTTTACATAACGTCTTGAAATACATAGGCATTCTTCATTATCCATTGTCACCAAAATGGTTCGATTTATCTGCGGTACAAGACTTTTCATCTTTTGTATATTTACAATCTGTGACTTGGAGATACGGATAAAATCTTTATCCGCCAGCATCTCCTCCAACTCATAAAGACGGTATGTTACTTCCACACACTCCGTCTTCGTATACAAAAAGGTTCTGTTATCCACTGCATCAAAATAATAAACATCTCCGATTTCCACAAAGCATAGCTCTCCATTACAGCTTCCCTTAATTCTACTGTCAAACTTCTCAATATGCATTTTCAGACGATGTATATTTTCATCCACCTTCGGACAATCAATCGTAACACAAACACCATCCTGTCTATTGTGTACAATCCCTACTTCCATTGTACAGTTCCTCACTTCCTACGTTATACCATCGATTCTCCAGCCTAATTGCCAACACCAAGCCAAACTCCAGCACTGCCATTAACGCCGCCACCACTGCTGAGTCAAATCGACATCCCAACATCAGTGTGATTATTGGAATCAATACACCAAATGTATAATATACCTTTGACTTATAGTACCAGCCATATGGCAGAAAATGTGCACCAGTTACCATCGCATATACCATTACCATATAGTTTGGTGCCGCACGATACACCCACATTACAATTAACAAATACGGAAGCTGTGCTACTGCAAGCACTATACCCATACTTGATAATGGATTTTCCTTATCTTGAAACGGAATCCCCAGTAACTTTGATATTAAATATGCAAGAGGCATCAAAGGTGCACTCATACAAAACGTCAGCATATTCTGCATAAGAATCGGTACATCCAACATCCTAATTACACTGATTCCTATCCATAATACCACTGACGCTATGATAAAATGAATTCCTCGTTTTTGACTTCTAATCACTTTTTCCTGTAACTGTGCAAATATCAGCTTTTCCCTATTCATACCTATGTCCTACCTTTCCGTAAATCCTTTTGCTTATCTCTATGAACACGATACCTCATAGAAATAGTCAAAACAATAGCTTCACGGTAAGCGGTACATCCGGCATAGGTAAGATGCCATTATGCCAGCAGCTGCTTTATAATTTCATATACCCAATATGCACTAAACAAAATCATTCCAAGATTCAAAAATACTGCCTTAAATCTCTGTCCCTTCTGAAGGGCACCTTCAACCGGTTTCAGATAAAAACTCTTACGCTTTACCACCATCAAAACAATCCCCAGCAATACAACAAGCATCAATACACATGCATAAATCACATATGCTGCCAATCCGCCGGCATGATTTATCATTAACTCCATAAGTGCCGCTTCGTCTGTCGTAGTTAACAGCTTATCATACAACTCCATAAAGCCGCTCTTCTCAAGGATAAAAGTTGCAACCACGGACCCCAACAAATTGATTCCCATATGTATTGCAATGGTATAGATAATTTTTCTTGTTCTGATATAAATGAATGCCAAAAAAGCCCCCAAAACAAAGGCATAAACAAACTGATTCATGTTACCGTGGAACAGGCCGAACATAATACCCGACATGAAAACCGCAAGACCTTCACCATAAGGAAGTACTCTATCTACCAGAAGCTTACGGAAAATAATCTCCTCTGCAATCGGAGCGCCGATTACCATAATCAAAATCATGGTCGGCATGCTGATATTAGATGTCATATCCAATACAACATTATCAACCGCTCCCTGCTTAATAATTCCTATCACCGATGTAATCAATACACCTACAAGATTACTCAAATATAAACATGCATAGCACATGATGAACGCGCATATCCATTTTCCAACTGACATTTTCTTCTTTTCAATCGGCTCTGTTGATGCAGGAACCAACCGAATCAATAATATCATAATTGGATACCCAATCAAATACATTGGTATCATCATACACAAAAAGCTACTTTCATAACTTACCAATAGTTGTGGAGCAACCTGTTGCAACACTACAACTGCCAACCACTGTACCAGTCTGATAACCACAAGTCCCAACAAATATGCCAATCCCAACTTAGAAAAATGCTTTCTCGTATCCTTTAACTGTTCTGCACTCATAAAACGATTCCCTCTCTCTTCCTTATTCATTTAAATAACATAGTACAACTTTCATATAGCTATCATATTTGTTTACATAATATTGGTCAATATCTTTATAAAACTTTTATTTTCACAAAACAGATACTGCACAAAGCAAAAACTGCTGTATCATCCGATACAACAGTTTCTATAGCAAATTCATTATTTTGCATTAGCAGGCTCAATATTAATTGCCTTACCCTTGATTTTTACATTCTTCATGGCTTTCAAAACAGCCTTGGCACTATCTTGAGGCACCTCAACAAAAGTATACTTATCATACACATCAATGGCACCTACAAGCCTTCCCGGCATCTTGGTCTCTCCCGCAATGGCACCAAGAATATCCTTTTTCTTAACCTTCTGAGACTTACCAATATTGATAAAAAGACGAACCATTCCTTCTTCTGCTCCGGTATCTCCAAACTCGCCACTCTGCACCTCTGCCTCCGGAGATTCGTTCTGCTTCATATGCATCTTAAGGAAGGCAGCTGCAATATCCATTGCCGTATAATCAGATTCATTGACCTGCTCCTCAATGGTATTAATCATTGCAGTTAAATCTTCCTGCTCAATGATATCCGAAATCTTATCCATGATTTTTTCAATCTTCACCTGATTCACATCATTTAAGGAAGGTATCGGCATTGCATAAATCTTGGTCTTGCAATATCTCATAATATCCTTGAGCTTGTAGACCTCCTTACCCTTTACAAAGGTAAAAGAACGGCCTGTTCTGCCTGCACGCCCTGTACGTCCGATTCTATGTACATAATACTCGTCATCCTGCGGAATATCGAAATTAAATACCGCCTCCACATCATCTACGTCAATACCTCTTGCCGCAACATCTGTCGCAATCAGAATATCTGTCTTACCATTACGGAAGCTCTTCATAACACGGTCACGCTGTGCCTGGCTCAAATCTCCATGTAAACCTTCTGCAAAGTAACCTCTCCCCTTAAGAACCTCTGTCAAATCATCTACCATCTTCTTAGTGTTACAGAATACAAGAGAAAGCTTCGGCTCATAGTAATCCAAAAGTCTGGTTAATACTGCTACCTTATCCTTACGCTTTACATCAAGATAGTACTGTTCAATCTTAGGAACTGTCAGTTCTTTCTTTACTACCTTAATCATCTCTGCATCAGGCTTCTGATAATTCTTTGTAATGTCAAGAATCGCCTTTGGCATGGTTGCTGAGAAGAGAATCGTCTGTCTTTCCTCTGTAGGAATATACTGTAATACTGTCTCAATATCCTCTCTAAAGCCCATGTTCAGCATCTCATCTGCCTCATCCAATACGATGGTATTAACATGCTCACAACGGATGGTCTTACGGCGTAAATGGTCCATGATACGTCCGGGAGTGCCAATAATAATCTGTGTTCCCTTTAGTGCGCGAATCTGCTTACTAATGTCCTGACCACCGTAAATCGGCAATACCTTGATACCATGCATATACTTTGCAAGATTTCTAATCTCCTCTGCTGCCTGAATTGCAAGCTCTCTGGTCGGACAAAGAATCAACGCCTGCGGATGCTTTACATCCTTATTCAAGCGAATCTTTTCCAATACAGGAATACCAAATGCCGCTGTCTTTCCCGTACCGGTCTGCGCCTGTCCAATCACATCAGCTCCTGTCATGGCAATCGGAATTGCCTTCGTTTGTATCGGAGATGCCTCTTCAAATCCCATCTCCTTTACACCTCGTAATATCTCAGGGCATAAGCCCAATTCATCAAACTTAACTGTTTCCATATATTTCCTTTCTAATCTATGCGAATAGGCACCTTGCGAAATCCTTCGCTCGGTCGCGTTGCTCGTCAAAGCTATGACCAAGTACTTTTATGCAAGCATAAGTATTTGGTCATAACCTTGACTCTGCCTATTCACGCAAAAAGCGCATGGTTTCAACGCATGCGCTTCAAAAACAACTTTGTTATTATACGAGACTAACTGTCAAAAGTCAATACCACTGTGTTTCCACTATCTATCGATATAATTCAAAAATTAACGCTACAGCCTCATCCTGCGTGAAATTATTATCCAAAGTCCATGAAAACGTATACCATACTAATGTATCTTTATATAATACCATAAATTGTAATGTATCATTTTTATGAAGAAATATATCTAGCTCTCCCATCTTACCATAATATTCATAGTGCTCTATATACTCTTCTACACTTCCTGCAATACTCTTTCCAAAAGAATCCAGATAAAACTCATGGTGACACTTTTCTGTTTCAATTGTTACGTGTGCATCTTCCACTTTATAAACAAATTGTGGAGAATCTATCTTGATTCCAAACTTAACAAGTTCATTACAAACCACCTCTTGCAAATGAGCATACTTAGAAATATCCTCCTGCTCATCTGACATAATATTCTTTGCTTTTGTCAAATCTCCATTCTCTACATAATACCATGTTATCCACGAAAAGCATTCATCCGCAAGTTTTTTCATATATGATGCTTCCTCATTGTCATAATACAAACTCACTGTCATCTTGTCATCATAAAACCCTAAGTTTGAATAATTTGCAACCGAATAATATTCATAAGTGGTATCGTATATCTGGTCAACGAATCTATACAGATTGGAATTTATCTCTTCTTGCGATATACTCTCATGCAAACTCGACTGCGTATCAAATTCCAAGTTGAAATTTTCCGTGTAGAGGTGCGCTTCTCCATAGTCGGCCCATTCATCTATTTCATCATATCCTTCCAAAGTGTCAATTCTCAAATATCCATCTTCACTTAAATACCAGCTATTTCCCTTTGTATCAGGATTGTCGTAAACTGCCACCAACACTCCTTCTTGATATTCTTCAAAGGGTATAATGATTGCATTACTCATGAGATTAGATTGATATTCACATTCACTAATTTCTTTAAAACTTTCAAGATAATTACTATCATAATTATCTGTATTTAGTATATACTCCTTTCCTATTACGATTTCTTCATTTGCATCGCTACTTGACTCTTGCAGTGTAACATCCTTCTGGGCTTCTTCCGCATCTACATTATCCATGTATACCGCCTCTGATTTTCCGCAAGCTGACAATAAACACATCGCTAAAGCAGCTATCATAACTTTTCTTTTTTTCATAATTTCCTCTCTCCTATTGTTTACATAATATTGCACAAAAAGCTATAATATATATTCCAAGTCTATTTGTCAACTACCTACATCATAGAAAAATGCCGAAGCCTAGCATTCTCATGCTTAGTCTTCGACACTTGCTTTAATATAACTATTCATTAATAAATTTTCTAATCGGTGTACTCAGTCTCTTATATAATAAAACTGTAAAAAGCGTTGTTACACCATACTTGAAGATATTGAATGGAATAATTCCAAGTATAACAAATGAGGTCATATCTGTTACAAGAGAATTTGTTTTAGTACACATTGCAATAATATCCTCAACTGTCCATCCCATCAACTGGCAATAGAAAGGAATAATCATATATACATTTGTAAAGATTGCCAAAATCGATGTGATGACTGTATCAATCCCCATACATGTGATGGCTATTTTTCTATTTTTATTTCTTGTATATACGATAACGGCCGGCAACACATACGTACAGCTCAGAATAAAATTCTGAATCTCACCAGTTCCTACTGTTGTACTTCCTGTCATAACCAGCTTCAACAGAATCTTCAATACAATAATATATACTGCTGCTACCGGTCCAAACATCAAACCGCCAATAATCTCTACAATACCTGCAAAATCAAACTGCATAAATGGTGGCATCAACGGAAGTGGAAAATCAAACATCATCAATACTGCTGCTAATGCTCCCATTAACGATACAAAGGTTATCTCTTTTGTGCGCATCTTCGCCTTTGAACCCTGTTTTACTGTTACATTTGTTGTTTCGTTTGTCATAATATATCACCCTTTCCTTTCTTGTGTTCTGCCCACTCCTCTTAGAGCAAAACAAAACGCCCAAAACATAACGATGCCTTGGGCGTGAAAATTCACAGAAAATGTCTTTTCTCATCCGGACTATACCGTCGGTGCCGGAATCTAACCGGCTCAGCCGCTTACGCGGGTCATGGACTATACCATCGGTAGGGACTTACACCCTGCCACAAAGACTTCAATATTCTATTTGAAATCGGTGATTGTTCATCTCCTGCTATTGTTATTATATTCACTCGACACATATTTGTCCACTGTTTTTAACAAATTTGAGTTTGTCGAGCTAACGGACGGCACTCTGCCCTACTCCACGAAATGGTCTATGGTTTAACGCAAAAGTAGGAGCTACGAGTAGAGTTTTTCTAAGTGTTTTTATATAAATGTTCTAAGACGTACGCAACCAGCCCATATTCGACATCCTTGTCTCAATATGGGCTTGCCGCCTTCATCCAAGCGGCGGCTTGCTATATACTCTAAAAACGCCAAGAAAAACTAGCTACTCTCCGCAATACTTTTGCTTATAAATCCATAGACCTTTTTCTGTTGTGGAGAAGGGCAGAGTTCCTGTGTACATAATAACTCCGTTTTTTATTCGACGCACTAGGCGCAAGCCCTAACAGGTTTCATGCAGAAAGCATTGCGTAGG
>SVFJ01000110.1 GCA_015056925.1 Lachnospiraceae bacterium
TGGTTGCGTACGTCTTAGAACACTTAAATAAAAACATCTAGTACCACTTATGCTCGGAACTCTAACTTTTGAGACAAATAGAGTCTGTTTGTGTATCAGTCAGGCAAAGCTTTAGGTTTTGATATATCTGATTTATTCGATAGCCTAGGCGCAAGCACTAACAGGTTTCATGCAGAAAGCATTGCGCAGGGTGTTAGAGTTTCTTAGTGCTTTTGGAGTATACAGGAAACTGCCGACTGGATGGAGGCAGTAGGCGGCAATTTGAGCCAAGGATGGCGAATCGCCGCCGGTTCCGTACGTCTTAGAACACTTAAATAAAAGCACCTAGAAACTCTTAGCCCGGAGCTCTCGCTTTCGAATGAAACCTGTTAGTGCGGGCGCCGGGAGAACTCGACAAACCCGAATTTGGCGATAATAACATGTATTCGCACTTAGATTATTCGACAACCAATGGTAAACACTAATTTTCAGGGCAAATTAAAACAAAATGTGAGGATAGGGTTGAAAAAATATGTGTGTTAAAATAAGATAACATAGATTAGTATGTGTTATGATGGAGAGAGCAGTTTGTAACATAGTACAAGAAAGGTTTGAAGAAAAATGTGTGTGAAAAAGGCAAAGAGGCTTCTTGGCGTGTTCGCACTGATTGCAGCGATGGCATTAGTAGGTTGCGGTAAGAAGGAAGAGTGCCCGTATGAAGAATTTATCGTAGTAGATGTGTTTGACAATCAGGCGAATTTTCAAGGGATTCAGTCAGGCTGGTTTGCAAAGATAGTAAAAGAAAAGTTCAATATGGAATTGAATATCATAGCTCCCAATGTATCCGGAGGTGGAGATACTCTCTATGAGATGCGTGTTGCAGCAGGGAATCTGGGAGATTTGATACTATGTGGTGCCAGTCAGGGGGAACTTCAGGATTTGGTAGATGCAGGATTGCTATATGATATGGAGGCAGGATTACAGGGAAAGGAAATTATGAAGTATTCCTATGCAATACAGCATCTAAATGATACCATCCGGCAGGGCGGAATTTATGCGATACCGTCGGAGGTATCCGTGCAGTCGCCATTAGAACCAAGCGAAGGGACGGAAACGGTATATGGACCTTACATACGATGGGACTTATATGCGAAGCTGGGATATCCGAAGATGGAGACGATAGAAGATTTGCTTCCGGTGATGGTACAAATGCAGAAATTAGAGCCGGTCAGTGAAACAGGAGAGAAGGCTTATGCATTTTCTTTTTTTAGTGATTGGGATAATAATATGATGAATTTTCTAAAGCAGCCATGTTGCTTATATGGATATGATGAGTATGGATTTGTACTTTCTAAGGCGGATGGAAGTGATTATCAGGATATTTTGCAGGAGGATTCGTTATATCTTAGAATGTGTCATATGATGTTTGAGGCAAATCAGCTGGGGCTTGTAGACCCTGCTTCGAGAACACAGAATTATGATGCATGTTTTAGCAAATATCAGGATGGTGCAGTGCTTTTCTCGCCATGGCCATGGCTTGGACAGTCCGCTTATAATACGGCAGACAGAACTGCAAAGGGAAAAGGTTTTATGTTTGCACCGATTGATGATTTGCTGGTATATTCGCATGGCTGTAACCCGGAGGGGAATTTGCAGAATGTCATTGCAATCGGTTCACAGGCAGAGGACCCTGAGCGGTTGATGGATTTTATTGACTGGCTATATTCGGCAGAAGGAATCAGTGTAAATGGTGCACAGCTTTCAGGCTCAACGGCAGGACCGGAAGGATTGACATGGGAAATGCGGGATGATGGGCCATATCTTACAGAGTTTGGTAAGCATGCATTGTTCCAAGCGGATGTAGAAGTTCCTGAGGCATGGGGTGGCGGTATTTGGGAATTTGGAACCTCAGCTTTGAATTTTAAACCGGTGGCTCAGTGTGAAAAGGATGAGAATGGCTATTATTACTGTTTCGATTTGTGGGATAGTGTACGTGATATGACCAATACGGCATTAAGTGAGGATTGGCAGAGAGTTATGCAGGCAGATACTACGATAGAGTATTTGCAGAGACATAATCAGATGATAGTTGCAACAGGCTGTGGTTATATTGCGCCTGAGGAGTCTACAGAGCTGACATCCATTCGTAATCAGTGTAGCAGAGTCATTAAAGAAAATTCATGGAATATGGTATTTGCTGAGGATGAAGAAGAGTATCAGACTTTGCTGCAGGATATGCTGGACAAGGTGGAAAGCTATGGTTATGAGAAGATTCTTGCATATGATATGGAGAATGCTAAGGGACAGAGTGAAGCAAGAAAGCAGGCAGTTTCAAATTATGACAGTCTGACAAAGATACAGCAGGCAAGTGGAAATTGGAAATAGAGGAGATTAGTAATATGACACCAAAAAAGATTTTATACGGCGGTGATTACAACCCGGAGCAGTGGCCGGAGGAGGTATGGGAAGAGGATATGCGTATGTTTAAATTGGCGCATATTGATACCGTAACCGTGAATGTATTTAGTTGGGCAAGTTTACAGCCTTCGGAGAATGTGTATGATTTTACGAAACTTGATAAGATTATGAAGATGGCAAGAGATAATGGACTTAATGTATGTCTTGCAACATCGACAGCTGTGCACCCGGCATGGATGGCCAGAAAGTACCCGGATGTCCTTAGAACAGAGCACAACGGTACCAGACGTAAGTTTGGAAGCAGACACAATTCCTGTCCGAACAGTCCGACCTATCGTAAGTACTCGGTGGCATTGGCATCTAAGATTGCAGAGCGTTATCAGGATTTTGATAACATTGTGGCATGGCATGTTTCTAATGAGTATAGTGGAAACTGTTATTGTGAGAATTGCGAAAAGGCATTTCGTGTGTGGTTAAAGGAAAGATATCAGACAATTGAGGAACTAAACAGAGTGTGGAATCTGGCATTCTGGGGACATACCATGTATGACTGGGATGATGTAGTGGTTCCCAACCTTCAGTCTGAGGAGTGGTTCTGGGAATATACCAGAACGAATTTCCAAAGTATTTCCCTTGATTATCAGCGTTTCCAGTCGGAAAGTATTTTGGAGTGCTATAAGCTGGAGAGAGATGTATTAAAAGCAGTAACACCACAGCTTCCTGTAACAACCAATCTGATGGGATTCCATAAGCCGCTTGATTATCAGATGTGGGCGAAGGAAATGGATTTTGTCAGTTGGGATAATTATCCTGAGTGGAATGCATACCCTGCACAGATTGCTATGTGCCATGATTTGATGAGAGGTTTGAAGCAAGGACAGGCATTCTGGTTAATGGAGCAGACACCGGGTGTAACAAACTGGCATCCGTACTGTTCGTTGAAGAGACCGGGTGTTATGAGACTTTGGAGTTATCAGGCAGTGGCACATGGTTCGGATACAGTGATGTTCTTCCAGATGAGAAGAAGTGTTGGTGCTTGTGAGAAGTATCATAGTGCTGTAATTGAGCATGTCGGTAATGAAAATACCAGAGTATTTAGAGAGATTACGGCACTTGGTGAAGAACTTGACAGGCTTGGCGGAAAGACACTTGGTGCCAAGGCAAAGGCGAAGGTTGCCATTGTCTTTGACTGGGATAACTGGTGGGCGGCTGAGTATTCGGCAGGTCCAAGTAAGCTGATTAATTATCATCAAGAGGTGACACAGTATTACAGAAGTCTGGCAGAGGCAAATATTCCGGTAGATATTATAGGTGTAACAGATGATTTGAATGGATATGATTTGGTGATTGCACCGTTGCTTTATATGTGTAAGGACGGCTTCGATGAGAAGATTAGAGGTTTTGTTAAGGCGGGCGGAAGCTTTGTAACAACGTATTTCAGCGGTTATGTTGAGGACCATGATTTGGTAGTACTGGGAGGCTATCCTGCAAGATTAAGAGATATCCTTGGTATTTGGGTAGAGGAAACAGATGCTATCGTAGAGGGACAGAGCAATCATTTCATATATGAAGGCGAAAGACATAGTGCGACGATTCTTTGTGATTTGCTCCATTTAGAGGGGGCAGAGGCATTAAGTACTTATGAGGATGATTTCTATGCAGGAATGCCTGTGCTTACAAAGAATAAATTCGGAAGTGGTACGGCTTACTATGTTGCAACCCGTTCCGATAAGGCTTTTTATGATAAGTTTCTCTTAGAGCTGTGTAAGGAAAAGGGCATTGAAGCTGTTATGACTGCACCGGATGGAATCGAGGCAACTTTGCGTGAGAATGAGAATGGTCAGTTTGTTTTCATATTAAATCATAATGATGAAGCAACGGAAATTGAGATTCCATACAACGGAAAGAATTTGTTAAATGGTGCAGAGTATAAGGCAGGAGAGATGCTCATGCTTGCATCTAAGGATGTTATGATTATAGAAGTTGCCGGGGAGAAATAGACTGTGAATAGAGTGATTTCATTTATAAAAAAGGAGGCAGTGCTGACAATAGCACTGCTTCTGGCATTGGTTTCTGCTTTTGTTGTGAAACCGGGCAAGGAATATATCGGATATATTGATTATCATGTGCTGGTATTGCTGTTTGCATTGATGCTGGTAGTAGGTGGTTTCAAGAGCCTTGGGGTATTCAGATTGTTGGGAGAGAAGATGTGCAGTAAGGTGAAGAGCCTGAGAAGTCTGACTTTGGTACTGACGCTTCTTTGCTTCCTAAGCAGTATGCTGATTACCAATGATGTGGCATTGATTACCTTTGTACCCTTTACGATTTCGGTATTTTGTATGATTGCCTGTGAGGATAAGCTGATACCTGTGATTGTGCTGGAAACGATTGCAGCTAATCTTGGGAGTATGCTGACACCTATTGGTAATCCCCAGAATCTGCTTTTGTTTTCGCTTAGCGGTATGAATGTAATACATTTTGTAACACATATGCTTCCGTTAACAATGATGTCTTTGGTGCTTATCTTAATTTGTGTTGCAGGCTTAAAGAACCGGCCGATTCAGATTACGCAGAAGTCGGATGAGAATCAGAGCAAGATATTAAAAAGCTATAGCTTCTGGGTTTATTTCGCATTATTCATGGTGTGTATGGGAAATGTGTTTCATCTTTATTCTTATTGGGTAGTGCTTGGAGTAGTAGCTGTAGTGGTGTTGGTGATAAACCGTTCTTTGTTTGCGGAGGTGGATTATTCATTACTGCTTACCTTTGTGGGATTTTTTATCTTTATTGGTAATATGAAGCAGATTGACAGCGTGAATGAACTGCTGATGCAGTTGATTTCCGGCAATGAATTGCTGATGGGAATTGCTACAAGTCAGGTAATCAGTAATGTACCGGCGGCAATGCTTTTGTCGGGATTTACTACAGAATATGGTGTATTGCTGTATGGTGTGAATATTGGTGGATTGGGAACTCTGATTGCGTCTATGGCGAGTTTGATTTCCTATCGTTTCTTTGTAAAGGCGTATCCGGAACAGAAGTCTGCGTACTTTAGACAGTTTACTGCATATAATGTAGTGCTGTTAGTTATCATTACGGTGATAACAATGCTTGTCCTTTAGGTTAAAGTGTAATTATAATCATTTTTGTGTCAGACTCTACATATATACTAAGTAGATAGTTATGCGGAGTGTGAATATGAAAAGATTTATGTTAAATGTAAGAAGATGCTTGGTGATTTTATTTTGTATCATGCTTTTGGGGGATTCCGTGCAATATGTATCGGCTACAGAGGAAGAGGAAGAGGCACAGGATAGTATACAAAATGATACAGGCTTGTCGCTATACGCCCAGGCTGCGGTCTTGATGGATGCAGACTCAGGGCGTATTTTGTATGCAAAAAATGCAGACCGTCAAATGGCAATGGCGAGTACTACCAAGATTATGACTCTTGTGGTGGCGTTGGAAAATGGTAATCCGGAGGATATGGTTACAGTATCAGCATATGCAGCATCGCGTCCTAAGGTGAAGCTTTATATGAGGGAAGGAGAGCAATATCGACTGGAGGATTTGTACTATGCTCTGATGCTTGAGTCGTACAATGATGTGGCGGTAGCGATTGCTGAACACATCGGAGGTTCCGTGGAAGGATTTGCAAAGCTGATGAATGAGAAGGCAAGGGAGCTTGGGTGCAAGAATACTTACTTCATAACACCAAACGGTCTGGATGCTACTGAGGAGGTTGTATTGGAGAATGGAGAAGTTGTAGAGATGGCGCATTCTACGACAGCGGCTGAATTGGCAAAAATATTATCCTTTTGTATAACGGATTTTGAATATAAAGAAGAGTTTTTAAAGATAACGAGAACTGCCGGTTATAGCTTTCACAATGGAGACGGCAGTCGGAGTTTTTCCTGCTCTAATAAAAATTCCTTCCTTAACATGATGGATGGTGCCCTTACCGGAAAAACAGGATTTACCAATAAGGCAGGCTATTGTTATGCCGGAGCGTTGGAACGGGATGGGAAGACTTTAGTGGTCGCAGTACTTGCATGTGGCTGGCCGAATAATAAAAGCTATAAATGGAGTGATACAAAAGAGATGATGCAGTATGGTTTGGATAATTTTTATTATCAGAGCTTTGATGATGTCAAGCTTCCAAGCCATGCTTTTGACCCGCTCTTTGTAACAGGTGCAAAAACGGAGAAAATCGGAGAAAAAGCATGTGTAGAAGTGGCTTTGGTAGAGGAAGGGGAACAGCTAGAAGGGATTTTATTAAAAGACGGCGAATTGATAGAGGTAGTATGTTACAGAAATCTTGCCTTGCAGGCTCCTATTGTGGCAGGACAGAAAATGGGTTACATAAGTTATCGGCTAAACGGGGAAGAATGGCGCCGTATTTCGATTGAAGTGACAGAAAATGTAGAAAAGACAGATTATAAGTGGTGTTTTGAGAAGGTTCTGGAACGTTTGGTTTTATAGGTGTGTAAGTGTTTACATAGTTTTGTCAAAAATTGAAATTCTTTACTAGGCATGCGGAAGAAACTGTGTTATACTCATAATGACGTAATTTGGGATTTGTATAAATAAACACTAAATTGCGAAAAAAATGTTTTATTAAAAGTAATTTTTAATATAAAAATGGAGGTCAAAAAATGAGTACTACTTCAACTTTGGCAAGTAACAGAATTCAATCTTTACTTGATGAAAGCAGTTTCGTTGAGATTGGTGCACTTGTAACAGCAAGAGCTACAGATTTCAATCTGAAACAGAACGAGACTCCTTCAGACGGTGTTGTAACCGGCTACGGAGTAATCAACGGTAATCTTGTGTATGTGTATAGCCAGGATGCTTCCGTATTAAACGGATCAGTTGGTGAGATGCATGCTAAGAAGATTACACGCCTCTATGATCTGGCTATGAAGACAGGTGCACCTGTTATCGGTCTTATTGATTCAGCCGGACTTAGATTACAAGAGGCTACAGATGCTATGAATGCTTTTGGTGAGATTTATCTTAAGCAGACTATGGCATCAGGCGTAATTCCTCAGATTACAGCTATCTTCGGAAGCTGTGGCGGCGGACTTGCTATTATGCCTACATTAACAGATTTTACATTTATGGAAGCAACTAAGGCTAAATTATTTGTAAATTCTCCAAATGCCTTAGATGGTAATAATGCAGATAAGTGCAACACTGCATCAGCAGATTTCCAGAGCAAGGAATGCGGTATTATAGATGTTGTAGCTGATGAGGCAACTATTTTTGCTCAGATTAGAGAGTTGGTTTCATTACTTCCTGGTAATAATGAGGATGACAGCTGCTATGATGAGTGCACAGATGATTTGAATAGAGCATGTGCAGAGTTAGCAAACTGTGTAGGTGATACATCTATCGCACTTTCTAACATTGCAGATAATAATATGTTCTTTGAGGTTAAGGCAGCTTACGCTCAGGAGATGGTTACAGGATTTATTAAGTTAAATGGTGTAACTGTTGGTTGTGTTGCTAACCGTACAGAAGTTTACAATGCAGACGGCGAAGTAGAAGCTAAGTTTGATGCTGTATTAACAGCAAAGGGATGTGAGAAGGCAGCAGAGTTCGTAGAGTTCTGTGATGCATTCAATATTCCTGTATTATCTTTAACAAATGTTAAGGGTTACGAGGCTACAATGTGCAGCGAGAAGCGTATTGCTAAGGCTGTAGCTAAGCTTACATATGCATTTGCTAATGCAACTGTTCCTAAGGTAAACGTTATTATCGGTAAAGCTCTTGGAAGTGCTTATGTAGCAATGAACTCTAAGGCTATCGGTGCTGACATCACAATTGCTTGGCCGGATGCTGAGATTGGTGCTATGGATGCAACTCTTGCAGCTAAGATTATGTATGATGGACAGAGTGCAGATGTATTAAAGGAGAAGGCAGCTGAGTATGCAGCACTTCAGACAAGTGCAACAGGCGCTGCTAAGAGAGGATATGTAGACCAGATTATCGAGGCTGCTGATACAAGAAAGTATGTAATCGGTGCATTCGAGATGTTATTTACAAAAAGAGAAGAGCGTCCGTCTAAGAAGCATGGTACGGTCTAAGAAAGGGTGAACGTTAATATGAAAAAATTCTTATCAACATTATTAATGCTTACCTGTGTGCTTTCACTCACAGCATGTGGTTCAGAGGGTACAGTTGATTCTCATCAGGAGAAAAAGAATGATACAGCGGCTATGATGGCAGAGGCGGTTGTCGATACAACACTGCTTTTGGTAGAGCAGTGGGATGTTGACGAACAGCTTGCTAACTACAGCACAATGGAAATTAAGTCATTGTATGAGTATAATTACTACAATTATGTAGGTGTGGCTGTAGAAATTGAGCCTAAAGCAGCATACAGTGCCCTTTCTTCTTTCGATGAGGGAGTTGCCACACTTGGTGATAATATTGAGGTTGGAGAACCGGTAGCTGAGGCAAAGGATGATGAGATTATTGTTCTTGTACCGATAAAGGGTGATAGTGCCAGTGGTGAAGTAGAATTGATTTTCTCTAACGATATTTTCTTCAAAGTGTCATCGTGTACATTGAATATTGGAGAGACTTTTGGTGAATTAATGGCACATGCAGCATTGAATACTATAATCGGTGTAAGTACAGTGTTTCTTGTTTTGATTTTAATCAGCTTTATCATTGCAATGTTTGGATTTATTCCGAAGCTGCAGGAGAAGTTTACTAAGAAGGAAGAGCCTGTAGCAGCACCTGTAGAGACAGCACCTGTTGTTGAAGAGGAAGAGCTTGCTGATGATATGGAGCTTGTTGCAGTTATTGCGGCAGCGATTGCGGCTTATGAAGGTACATGCACAGATGGCTTCCAGGTAAGAAGCATTAAGAGAGCAAATACAAGTAAGTGGAAGAGAGCTTAAGCTATTTGCGGTTTAGATATTACTTATTTAAGAGATTAATTTCTATGATTTTTTAGGAGGATAACAAAATGAAGAATTATACAATTACCGTTAACGGAAACGTATATGATGTAGTAGTAGAGGAAGGCGCATCTACAGGTGCAGCTCCTGTAGCAGCTCCAAAGGCAGCTCCTGTAGCTCCAAAGGCAGCTCCTGCAGCTCCAAAGGCAGCAGCTGGCGCTGGTAGTGTTAAGATTGAGGCTGGTGCAGCTGGTAAGGTATTCAAGGTTGAAGCTAAGGTTGGCCAGGCAGTTAAGAAGGGTGACGCAGTAGTTATTCTTGAAGCTATGAAGATGGAGATTCCTGTAGTAGCTCCTCAGGATGGTACTGTTGCAAGCATTGATGTTGCAGTAGGCGATGCAGTTGAGGCTGGTGCTGTTCTTGCAACAATGAACTAATCATTTCTGATTAGGCAACATTACTATAGGAGGTCAACAAAATGGATTATATCATTGAAACGTTCAGCAATCTTTTGCATCAGACCGCTTTCTTTAATATTACAGGCGGAAATCTGATTATGATTGTTGTTGCGTGTATATTCCTTTATCTTGCTATCGCAAAGGGATACGAACCACTCCTTTTGACACCGATAGCTTTTGGTATGCTGTTGGTTAATATCTATCCTGATATTATGGCACCAATCGGTGAGGATGGAACTGCCGGCGGTTTACTGTACTATTTCTATCTTTTGGACGAGTGGGCAATCTTACCTTCCCTTATTTTCATGGGTGTAGGTGCGATGACAGACTTTGGTCCATTGATAGCTAATCCAAAGAGCTTCTTGCTTGGTGCAGCAGCTCAGTTTGGTATTTTTGCAGCTTATTTCGGAGCGATTGCTCTTGGATTTAATGATAAGGCAGCAGCTGCTGTTTCTATCATCGGTGGTGCTGACGGTCCTACATCTATCTTCCTTGCTAGTAAGCTTGGACAGACAGCTTTACTTGGACCT
>SVFJ01000111.1 GCA_015056925.1 Lachnospiraceae bacterium
ACATCCATTTCTTCAAGCACTTCTTCCTTTTTCTGTTCTAACCGACTTCTCTCCCCAGTCACAGGCTTTCGTCCGTTTAATTCTCTGAGAACATCTTCCCGTTCCATATACAGACTGATATGCAGATTAATCAGTTCCTTCACGATTTCTTCAAGTTTCTCCATCTTCATATTTTTCTTAGTACATTCTTCACGATATGGGGTATTCCTGCAAAGATATGTATAATAATGAAAATATCCGCTTGGAAGTTTCACGGTTCTTCTATAAAATGAAAGCTTACAGTTACAGTCAGCACAATACAAAAGACCTTTAAAAATATCATCTTTCCTATGAAGATGCTTATACTTATCCTGCACCTGTTTGTGCTTATTTGTCACTTCATCCATTAACTCCTGAACCTTATAAAATGTCACCTTGTCCACAATAGGCTCATGCGTTCCCATCACACATATCCTCTGTTCTTTTTTCTGTCTGTGGTCTGGAATCCCTTTATACAAAGCCCCTTTCTGATACCCCTGCTCCATATCACCTATATAAGCAACATTACGCAGAATACAGCCAACACTACATCCATCCCAACGCACATCTTTATATTTTGGATTCTTCTCCATACCCTTTTGTATCCTGTACTGTACTGGTGAAGGTATTCCTGTTTTATTAAGATGACGGGCAATAGCCGTGACGGACTTTCCTTCCAGTCTCCATGTAAAGATATCCTTTATTAACTGCATTGCATCAGGGTCCGGAATCAGATGGTGACAGTCTTCCGGGTCCTTCAGATATCCAAGCGGTGGTTGTGTTCCTATAAATTCACCCCGTTTCTGCTGATTCTCTTTTGATATGGATACTCTTTTCGATATGTCCTTTGCATACGCCTCATTTATCAGATTTTTTAAAGGCACAAGCATTCCGTCTTCCATCGGTTTGGAATATAGTGAATCAAAACCATCTGATACACAGATAAAACGAATACCATACATAGGAAAAATTTTCTCCATATAATTGCCTGCTTCCAGATAATTTCTTCCAAGTCTGGATAAATCTTTTACTACAATACAGTTAAATTTTCCAAGTTTCATATCTGCAATCATTCTCATAAAATCCGGACGGTCAAACTTTGTTCCCGAAAAACCTCTATCACAATAACATGCAACCAATTCCATATCATCCTGAGAATCAATATAGTCCCTAAGTAGAGCTATCTGATTGTCTACCGTATGACTGGCAATCTTCCTGTCATCCTCCGATGATAATCTTGCATAAATTACTGCTTTATATATTTTAGTAGCCGCGTGTCCTCTCTTTTCTGTTACAGACAGTTCCCGCTTTGCTGCTCTGTTACTTGTTCTAGCCATATTACACTGCCTCACTTTCCGAATAATTTCTGTCTGAATATGCATCCACATATTTCTTCATAGTCTCAAACGCATTCTCAAACCGATATCTGATTTCCACCCTGTCAGCAGAATATACCACCACTTTATCAATCAATATCGCTACTGCATTCCTTGTAAGCTCTGTTATCTGCCCAACCTTCTTAAACTCCTCAATCCAAGCCTGCGATTCACTCTTGTTATCAAGAATCATCCTCTTATCAGCCTCAAACGCTTCTATCTCCCGTGTTGCAGTTTCGATTTTCTGATCATAATCAGACTTAAACATCATATACTCCTGCTTATCAAGGATTCCTTCCTTATAATCTTCATAGAGATTGAGCTTGCGTGTCTGATATTTGGATAATTCTTCCTGTTTTTTCTCAATCTTCTTATCGTACCTGCCCACATCAGCCTTCATATAAGAAGCTTTTTCTATAATTTCCAGTTCTTTTGCATATTCAAGAACAAGATTGACCTGATATATGGTATTTTCACACACCATGTCAGTCAACTTATTTTCTGCAATACGATGGTTACTACACACATTTTTATCTTTCTTGTTGCTGGAACACACATAATAAATATATTTTTTGCCATGTGCCGGAACCGTTTTTCTAATCATTGCCCTGCCACAATCCGCACAATACACAACCCCGCCCAAAAGATATATGGAGTCTGAATCAGGTGAAACCCTTGTATCTCTGATTAAAAGTTCCTGCACCATATCAAACTGCTCCTTGGATATTATGGCTTCGTGGCTGTCCTCATGCCTTATCCATTCGTCTTCCTGCTTATTGATTTTCTTCTTTACCTTATAATTAGGAGTAGTACTCTTCCCCTGAATAAGCGTTCCCGTATATATCTCATTCTTCAAAATACGAAGCACTGCATTATAGCTCCACAAAGCCTGCGTTTTCTTCTTGAAATTATCATTGATACGGATACCAAGACTTTTCTTATATTCATACGGACAGAGAATACCATCTGTATTCAACTTGTCTGCGATTGCCTGCTGGCTCATGCCGCATATCTTCATTGTGAAAATATCCTTCACAATCTCAGAAGCATATTCATCTACAACCAAACGGTTCTTATTCTCCGGACTTTTCAGATATCCGTACACAACAAAATTACCGATATAATCCCCGTTTTTACGCTTAATCTGTAAATTAGTACGCACCTTAATGGAAATATCCCTTGCATACGCATCATTTACCAGATTCTTAAACGGAATAATCATATTGGTTCCGTAACCGTCTTCCGAGGTTTCACTGTCGTAATTGTCCGTAATTGCAATAAATCTGACACCAAGCATTGGAAATACCTTCTCAATGTAACGCCCCGATTCGATATAATTACGCCCAAATCTCGAAAGGTCTTTGACAATGACACAATCTGCCATGCCGTTTTTTATTTCTTTAATCATTGATTGGAATCCCGGTCTGTCGAAATTAACACCACTGTAACCGTCATCAATATATGTATCATACACGGTTATCTCCGGGTGGGACTTTAAGAAGTCCATGACCAGTTCTTTTTGATTGGCAATACTGTTACTGATTTCTTTGCTTCCATCAGCAACATCCCCATCTTCTCTTGATAATCTGAGATAAATGGCTGCCCTGTAGATTTTTTGAATTGTACTCGCCATAATTTATTCTCCATTTCTTAGTATTAACCAAGAAAAACAAAATAAATATGGGGTTTGAATGATATCCTGCGTTTCTTGGATTAACTTTTATTGCTAATCCAAATGCAGGAGTTTAAGTCCTTGCATTTAGATTAACATAATTATTTGAAAATTTCCACCACTAATTTCACATTGTCATTACGATTTCCTTGAAACAGTCTTCCAACTTCGCACCGCCACTCTTATAAACATTCTTGATAATAATACCATCCTTCTTATAACAGAGTGGGTTCTTAATCTGCTCCGCAAACTGCTCTATTCTCTTCTCTACCGGAAGAGATGTATCTATCTTTACATCTTCCAAATCAGCAAGTGTGTCAGGGTCAACAGTCCTTATATCCACATCGTACTTCTCATTCCATGTCACCTGCATCATCCCCCTCTTTAGCAAGAGAAAACCTCTGCATCAACGCCCTGTCAATCCTTTTCATCACTTTTTCACTGACAATCCTTGATGTTTTCCCCACAATCTTCGACTTGTCTATTGTGGTGGTCTGTTCGGCAAGTATCAGCGATGGTTTTGCCAGATATCCCTCCACATCATCCTTGGTTATCAGAATATGGCTTTTACGCTTCTTCTTTTCAAATTTTGTGGTACAAGGACACACATTCACGATTGGATTACCCGCTATATGATTATCTGTATTACAGCTAATAATCACGCATGGTCTCACTCCCGACTGTACCGAACTTCTTGGATGCTGTCCAAGGTCAGCATATACGATGTCACCTTTATTTAATTTATATAATCCGTCCATAACTCTCCTATCCGGCAAAGTTCCTCAAAACCATGCCAAGTTCTCCTTCCTGAACCGTAAACACTCTGCCTCCGGCTCCTTTTACCATACCTACCTTTGTGTATGCATTTTCAATATAAGGGGATATACTGCGCATATTAAAAACAATCACTCCGTCTGCCTGCTTATTGCGGATTTTACTGACCATTCCTGCAAAATGCTCATTTACAATCCCCTGTCCCAGAACATCCTTATGAAATATTCTGATGATTTCTATATTGTGAGCAGCCGCATACTCACGAATCTTTTTCAACTGCTTTTTCTCATACTCTTCCACACGCTCATCATGTCCAAACACGGAAAGATATGCTATACACCTGATCGGCTTTTGTTCCTTTATTTTCTTCATATTGTCACCTGCTCCATACTTGTGCTTATCATATATCTGAACACTCCTGTAAGATAATCCCTCTTTTCAGCCGGGAGCATACTTAACTGTGCATCAATGGAATCTGATTTCATATCACTGATATCCATAAGAATACTGTTTGCATCCGTATCCAGAATGTTGATAAATCTCACCAACAGTTCCATGCTCATATTCCTTGAGCCTCTTTCTATCTGATTCACATGAGAAACACTAATTCCCATACGGTCTCCAAGTTCTTCCACCGTATATTTTTTACCTTTTCTCATATCACGAAGTTTTTGTCCTATCTGCAATCTGTCATACTGCATTTTCAGCCACCTCACTTGCCAAATCCCTGATGTATTCCACTGCTTCTGCCTCGGTTGGGCATTTGACAACCGTGTTTCCACAGTTGTCAAACACTACCGCTTCCGAAGGAAATATTATATAGGAATACTTTTCTGCGCCTCTAACATCCGATTTCATAGTTATTGAACCTTAAGCCCATGATTCCCAAATCAAAAATGAGAACTCCCATACCGTTAATTCGGTCCATCATCACTCTCAAGTCTTCCGGCTCTCTGGTAATATCATAGATATCTTCAACAACAAGCACTGCGTATTTACCACTTTCAAGTGTTTCCACAAGGTCTCGCATCGGCTGTCTGTCAACAGAAGAAGATGCACTGTCATCTACCGCAACTGCCTCACAGTTAATTCCAGCTCTCTTTGCATATCCGATTTCAATAATCGCCTGTTTCTTCACATTATTCATACTCATCATGGACTTCATAAACAAAAGTCCCTTTAATTCTTCCTGTCCGTTATAAAATTTCATTAGCTGTACCTTCCTTTTCTTATAGATTAGGAAAGCATTGTGCACGCCGCTTTCATTTTGTTGTGCTGTCCTGAGCACATATTTATCATAACCGATAATATTATTGTCGTCGTGGGCGTAATCCGCCTACTTACTAGGACAAATTGTCCTACCCAAAACTAATTAAGATTATCTAAAATACCTTTTAATATCTTCAATGCCATAGACTGCATTTCTTCTGTATATCCACATAACAAACTGTCCAAATGTGAATCTGTTTTTGTTTTTGTATTTCCATTGATGATATAATCAATCGTAGTTCCATAATATTCTGCATACATATCTGCCTGATCTACAGAGAGTCCACGAATACCTTGCTCGTTTTTTCTTACAGTATCTACACAAAATCCCAATTCATCTGCTACCTGACTTTGTGTTTTTCCTGCTTTTACCCTAAGTTCCTTTAGTCTTTTTGCTGTTTCTGTAATGTTGTACATATTCAATCCATCCTTTCCTGTTTCCGGCAATAACCAGTTACAAGAATGTTTGAGGACGAATAATTTTCTACCACCGCAGTCTTTACGCACAAAAAAAGAACGCAAAGGAAAGCCAGTCCAAAACTGGTTATCTTTCCCCTGCGTCCGTGGTACCGCACATTGTCTTACAATGCCGTCCTTATCAGGTGGCGCCATCATTTATTTTTCAAAATTAATATTTTATACCTTAAACACTCCATTTACGGAATGTTCAACTAATATCTGTTCCGTGTAATTCTTCAATCGAAGAACCCTCTTACACTTTTCACACTTAAGTTCAAATCCGCCAAGATTCAAATCCACATTATTACCTGTAACATAATAATTCATAAACAGTTTGTTACAACGACCTGTTTTACATCTTATTTCTATCTTCTTATTCAATTCAGTCTGCTCCTTTGCTATACAAAATCATTTCAACTTTGTACTCGCCAAGGAAGGGAAAGTACCTTTGCAAGTCTTCCGGGCACAGAGTTCCGTCGTGACAACCGCCTTGTGTCACCTATGCCCTAATGCTGATCTATCTGGAAGCAACTGAGTGTCATTAATGACACTTCAGCTATGCTCCGGCTCTCTCCATAAACCACATATTGTTATCTTCATAATAAAGATAGCTTTCTCTACCATTTACTACACAGGTATATCTCATGCCTACACCGCCAGCCTTCAGACTTGCAACTCTGCGGACATCTTTTACCTTCTGTATTTCATATACCTTACCATCCGTCCAGCGAAAGCTTTTCGGAGTAAGCACCCCTTCCGCACTAAACTCTGCGGTCACATCTACATAAACCTTATTTCCTTCCATCAAATTCCTCCTATACTATAGCGATTGCTCTTGGAGCATCTTCACGTCTTCTGATATATCCTAGTTCTTCTAACGATTTCAAATGTGCATATACACTTGATGTCGATGCTAAATTACATATAACACACAGTTCCCTGATAGATGGTGAATAGCCATTATCCTTCTGATAATTAACTATCCCATCATATATACTCTGTTGTCTCTGTGTCAGTTTTTTTCTCTTAGTCATTCCGTTCAACTCCTTACTGATTAAAATATCCATGCGGATGCACCGTATGGTCCTCTTTTGCATTTACAGCAGACAAAACCTTATCCTGATACATCAATCCTCTCTGGATACTGTAAAAGCCAAATCTTCTACGGATATCATCTACAGCTGCATCCATTTTCATATGCTTCTCACGCATCTGAAAATCACAGAACAAATCAATCTGTTCCCAATAATTATCATTTACAAGGTCAGCTCCTCTTACCCCAACACTACGAATTGGTTTTCTCCAATCATAACTTTCCTTAAACAGTCTATAAGCTTCCACAGCTATTTCTTCCGTAATATTTGTGGCATTGCTTATTTTTCTCTGACGGGTAAAAGAGAATAACTCCTTATCCCTGATACTAATTTCCACTACCCGGCAACGAAAACCATTCTCCCGTAGTCTTGCTGCAACACTCTCCGCCAGTACATAAATGACTATTTTTACATCTTCATCATTTACTAAATCCCTGTGTGTTGTAGTGCTGTTACCTACAGACTTAATTGGTGCATGAGCATTTTCCTTCCTTACAGGACTGTCATCATAACCATTGGCAAATGCCCATAGAACACTTCCCATCTTACCAAGCTGACTGACAAGGATTGCTTCATCAGTTCTTGCCAAGTCTCCTATGGTACGAATTCCTATTTTTGCAAGCTTCTGATTAGTACTTCGTCCCACATAAAGCAAATCTCCAACGGGAAGATTCCACGCTTTGGTTTGAAATTCATCTGAATACATTGTAGTAATTGCATCCGGTTTCTTATAATCTGAACCAAGTTTGGCAAATATCTTATTAAATGAAACACCTATGCTAACCGTAATACCAAGCTCCGCTTTCATCCGATTGCTTATTTCCTTTGCTATCGAATATCCGTCTCCCTTAATGGTTGCACTGGCAGTCACATCCAGCCAGCTTTCATCAATACCATAAGCCTCCTGCAAATCCGTATACTCTGCATAAATCTCATGAGCCATCCTTGAAAATCTGAGATAGAGGTCCATTCTAGGTGAAACAAAAGTAATCTCCGGACACAACTGTTTTGCCTGCCATAAAGCCATACCAGTCTTAACACCGTACTTCTTGGCGATATAGTCCGCTGTCAAAACAATTCCATGTCTGCTTTCCGGGTCGCCACCCACCGCTAAGGGCTTCCCATTAAGTTCCGGATGGTGTAGATGCTCTATAGAAGCGTAGCATGAATTTATATCACTATGGAGAATCACTCTGCCTGACATATCCTTTCCTCCAGTCTCATTTTATAGTGAATGAGCTTATATACTCTTCTCTACACAGCAAAGTATAAATCTATTTCTTAAAGATTGCAAGTGACACATTGGTTGTTTATTTCTATTTTATGAAGATTTTTCTTGATTTTATAGAAAAACTCTTATATACTGTAGGTACAAAAAGCTAACAGAAATGAGGTATGTATATGAACTCACTCGGAACAATTATATCAACTTATAGAGAAAAGAAAGGCTTATCGCAGAAAGGACTTGCTGAAGCTTTAAATGAATATGGCTATTCACATTCTAACAAAGCAGTCTGGAGCTGGGAAAATGATAAAACAGAGCCTAGCGGTTCTCTGCTTATGGCTATCTGTAGAATACTTTGTATCACGGATATATATAAGGAATTTTATGGAGAAAACCCCGGCAATCCTCTTTCACTGCTTAACGAAGAAGGGCAGCAAAAGGCAATAGAATACATAGAATTACTTAATGACTCCGGCAAATATGCACCTGCCAAGGCAGTTATTATACCATTCAGAAGAAATATCCGTTTGTTTGATATTCCCGCTTCTGCCGGAACCGGTAGTTTTCTGGATGGAGAAAACTATACCGTACTTGAAGTTGGTGAGGAAGTTCCTGCCGATGCAGACTTTGGTATTAGAATCAGCGGTGACAGTATGGAACCACAATTCATAAACGGTCAGATTGTATGGGTACATCAGCAGGAAACATTATCTACCGGGGAAATTGGTATCTTCTACTTAGACGGTAATGCCTACTGCAAGAAATTAAAAGACGATGCCGAAGGATTATTCCTTATCTCCCTCAACACCAAATATGAACCTATACAGGTCAAAGAAAACGACTCCTTCAAAATTTTTGGGAAGGTTGTCGGTTGAGTACAGATTATTGGACTGTAATTTTTGCTATAATTAGCTTACTACAATAATGAAAGAAGGGATAATAATGGCTGTATCTACTACACTTAAGAAAATTAGAACCGAGCGAAACATTGGTCAGCAAGATTTAGCTGTTGCTATCGGTTACTGCGGACGCACTATCGGACGCATTGAACGTGGCGAAAGAGTCGCCTCCCTCGAACTTGCTCTCAGGCTATCTGCCTATCTTGGAATGTCTGTTGAAGAATTGTTTAAAATTGATGAATGATTTAATGCCAGCCCGGTGTGGCTGGCATTCTTTTTATATCATTGGCAAAATTGTGTAATCTGTGCACTGTTGAGCCTCAGCTTGCATTTTGCATTCTTCTTCAGAATTTGCATAACCTCTCGGATTCTCCATTTCATCAACCCAATAAAACGCATAAGAACCAGCTTCAGCCCCTAAGATTTCCCTCATAACATTATTTAAAACAGTTCCATGAGCTGCACTAATAATATCGCTAATCTCATTTCTCTTATCTTCTATATATGCATTATCATGATGGATGAAACAGTCCAATATATCATATAAATCACTTTGGAATTTGATAGCCTCCTCATCTGATTTCAAATATACCGAAAATCCGTTATCAAACACCTCTGTTACAACATACCCTTTTGTATGAAGAGCTAACGCTGTAACAGATATATGCTCTAAATCGTGACGAATAATTCCAAAAAAATCTTCCAAGTCTTCATCAATAATTGTATAGAATCCTTGCTTGTTAAAATTCTTTATATAATATCCATACTCAAACATATCTTCTGTTTCAAGTTCGACATTATCATTCAAGATATTTCCATATAACATTGTCTCAATAGGAACATTAAAGTAATTACAAACATCATGCACATAATATATATCCGGTTTCCCCGCACCACGCTCCCATGTCGATAACGTCTGTCTGGTCATATGTATAGCATCTGCCAATTCTTGTTGTGATACCCCCTTCTGACTTCTTAATATTCTCAAATTTTTCCCAAAGCGAATTTCGTTACGAATCATAATAGTACCTCCTGTGTTTTTTCTTGAGGTAACTATAACACCTCTGCTCAATATACGTCGAGCAATTCATTTTAACATCACAAGTAATATGTGCTAACAACCTTAATTCAGACTGCTGTAAAGTTTGTCCACTTCACTTTCGTAGATTCTTTCCGTGTTTTCATCAAACAATACCCACTCTACCAAATCAAACTTATCTTCATTCACACTAAGAAACCTAGCCACAGTACTTACTGCAATCTTTGCCGCCAACTCAACCGGAAAATGATAAATCCCCGTAGAAATTGACGGAAATGCTATAGTACGTATTTCATTATCCATCGCGACCTGCATAGC
>SVFJ01000009.1 GCA_015056925.1 Lachnospiraceae bacterium
GGAGGTTTTCTTACTGTAAGCTAAAGCATTTTTCACCACCCGCATAGCAGGTGGTTTTTTAGTATTTGGGCTCCATTTTTCGGAACTCGAAAAACTCCGTCCCAAATACAGGGCCCTGCCCTAACAAAAATAAGAAAAAGCTGTATCAAACAGCTTTTTCTTTCGTATCCTTATATTTCAATAAATTCCATATCATTATCTACTTCCAAGAAGCTCTTTGCTCTTGTACCTCTTGGCTGTGCTGATGGTCTTCTTACCTGAGTTCTCTCAGTTGTTCTGGTCTGAGTATTCTCACGTGTTCTCTCCTGCGGCTTCTGTGCATCTGCTGTTGCAGCTCTCTCCACATTTCTTACACCCGGACGTGCATTGTTTGATGTAGGTCTTGGTGCCCCTGTATTCGATACCGGTCTTCTTGCCGGTGCATTTGTCTGAGCCGCTCTCTGAGGCTGTCTTGAACCTGATGAAGAATCATCATCATCGTCGTCATCGTTGTCATCCTCGTCATCATCATCCTCATCATAATCGTAATCGCCTGTATATTCTCTAAGCTTTAAGAACATCAATGCAATCACAGCTATAAGCACAACAATTACAATTGCAAGAATGATAATCGGTGCCATTCCTGCCCCCTTCTCCTCAGGAATAGTTGCTGTGGCTGTCTCATACACATATCTCATATATGTGCCATACTCTGAATCGTACAGATACCAGCCTTCTTCTCCATTTCTATTTGCATAGAAAATATAGAAAGCTCCATTCTTATATGCATTAATCTTCTGGTCCTGCCAGCCAAGAATCGTTTCGTCAAATCCTCCCGGAACGTACGGAACCTTCGTTGTATTCATTAAAACAACTGTATCAACAGGCTCTTCCTCTTCCGGTTCAGGCTCCTGCACCTCAGGTGTGGTCTCCGGCTCTACTGTAGTCTCCGGCTCCGGCTGCTGCTCAGGTACTGTAGTTCCATCAATCTGGCTCTGGGTTGTATCTGCCGATAATGCCTCAAACGTTACCAAATCAGAACGAATAAATCCTGTAATCTGCTTACTATCATAAGTAAAGGATACCTGATACCAGGTCTTACCATCTGCTGCTTTTGCTTCACCCGTTACATTGACAATCATGCCTCTGTTCGCAGTCGCTACGATACCATACTCTGTAGAAGCACCCTTACGGATTCTTACATTATTCGTCTCTACTGTTGCCTGCTTTGTTTCAACAGGTGTTACCTGTGTCTCAGGTAAATTAGTGGTTGTAGTCGTTGTTGTGGTCGTAGGCGTTGTAGTCGTAGTGGTTGTATTAGCTGTTAATGACCCTTGACCTAAGCTTACAAGATCCGAACGAATATATCCCTGTGTGTTAGCATCTACATGCATATGATACCATTTGATTCCGTCCGTACCTGTTGCCTCACCAAAAACAGATACCACATCGCCCTGCTTCACACTTGCCAGTATTGCACTGGAAGGGTCAGCTGCTGCTCTGATATTTGCACTTGTTGCCGTTACGGTTGCCGGTGTCTCCGGAAACGCATAGCTTACGGTTCCTACTCCTAATACTACAATAAAAATAATTGCGGCTGCGATACTTGTGATTAGTCTTCTCCACATGCTGCCATTTGTTGCTGTCTGTACTCTGTAATTATTCATATTCTACTTCTCCTATGTTTCCCCTAAATATAACTCACAACCCCTATGGACGAATTAAGCCTCGTCTATTGCCTTACCAATGTCGTGACGCATATATTTATTGTCAAAGTCTACCCATTCTGTTGCTGCATATGCATTTGCTCTTGCTTCCTGCAAGGTTGCTCCCTTAGCAGTCACACCAAGAACTCTTCCTCCATTGGTTACTATTTTATCACCATCAAGCTTTGTACCTGCATGGAAGCAATAGTAGCCATCCTTACCTGTAAAATTCTCAAGTCCTCTAATCTCAAGTCCCTTGTCATATTTTACAGGATAACCGTCTGAAGCAAGCACAACACAAACTGCTGCATTATCTTCAAACTGTAAATCTACTTCATCAAGCTTTCCGTCAATACAAGCCTCCATTACCTCAATGATATCATTCTTCATACGTGGTAATACAACCTGTGCCTCCGGGTCACCAAATCTTGCATTATACTCTAATACTCTTGGTCCGTTTGGCGTAAGCATTAATCCAAAGAAAATAATTCCCTTAAACTCTCTGCCCTCTGCTGCCATGGCATCTACTGTCGCCTGATAAATGTACTTCTTACAGAATTCATCTACCTGGGCTGTATAGAACGGACTTGGTGAGAAGGTTCCCATACCACCTGTATTCAAGCCCTGGTCTCCATCCATAGCTCTCTTATGGTCCTGTGCCGATGTCATAGTCTTGATTGTCTTACCATCTACATAAGATAATACAGATACTTCTCTACCTGTCATGAACTCCTCGATTACCATACGGTTACCTGCAGTTCCAAACGCCTTATCCATCATGATGGACTTAACGCCTTCCTTCGCTTCCTCTAATGTATTGCAGATTAATACACCCTTACCAAGCGCTAATCCGTCAGCCTTTAATACGATTGGGAATGTTGCTGTCTCCAAATAAGCAATTGCCTCATCTGGATTATCGAAATTCTCATATGCAGCTGTAGGGATATTGTACTTCTTCATCAAATCCTTAGAAAATGCCTTAGAGCCCTCTAAGATAGCCGCATTCTTTCTTGGTCCGAATGCTCTTAAGCCTTCCTTCTCTAACTCATCAATCAAACCGCCTACCAACGGGTCATCCATTCCTACGATAGTTAAATCAATTGCATTCTCCTTAGCAAATGCAACAATCTTGTCAAATTCCATTGCACCAATCGGAACGCACTCTGCAATCTGTCCGATACCTGCATTACCAGGTGCACAATAAATCTTGTCAACTCTTGGGCTCTTAGCCACGCTTGTTGCAATCGCGTGCTCTCTTCCGCCACTACCTACTATTAAAACCTTCATGTAATCTACTCCTATAATGTTCCATTTGCAATCATATTAATTGCCTGTGGTAAAATCTTCCACTCAGCCTGCTCCATAACTCTCTGCTGCAAAGTCTTGGCATCATCACCGGATAATACCTCTACTGCCTTCTGTAAAATAATCGGACCTGTATCAGTTCCCTCATCTACAAAATGTACAGTAGCACCGGTTACCTTAACGCCTCTCTCTAAAGCAGCCTCATGTACTCTCAAACCATAGTAGCCTGTTCCGCAGAAAGACGGAATAAGAGATGGGTGAATGTTAATAATCTTACCCTTGTACTCCTGAATCATCTTCTCAGGCAATACTACCAAGAAGCCTGCAAGAACTACTAAATCAGCCTCTGATTCTTTCACAGCCGCAAGCAATGCTTCATTAAATAACTCTCTTGTCTCATAATCCTTAGGAGATACTGCTACTGCATCCACTCCCTTGCTCTTTGCTCTCTCGAGCGCAAAAGCATTCTTATTATTACTGATTACTCTGACAATCTTTGTATTTGTAATGGTTCCTGCATCAATGGCATCCATAATCGCCTGAAGATTCGTACCGCCGCCTGACACACATACACATATCTTTAGCATAAAGTTACTCCCTTATCGCCTGCCTTAATCTCACCGATTACATATGGTGTATCTCCGGCAGCCTTAATAGCTTCCATTGTCTTATCTACATCAGCAGGGTCTACTGCAACAATCATACCAATACCCATGTTGAAGGTATTGTACATCATATCCTCTGCAATATTTCCCTTCTTCTGCATTAACTTGAAGATAGCAGGTACTTCGTAGCTGTCCTTCTTCACGATAGCATGCATTCCTTCAGGAAGCATTCTCGGAACGTTCTCCTGGAAACCGCCGCCTGTAATATGGCTGCATGCTCTTACACGAACGCCTGCTTCCTTAATGCTCTTAAGAGCCTTAACGTAAATTCTTGTAGGAGCAAGTAATGTCTCTCCCAAAGTCTTACCTAACTCATCATAATATGTATTCAAGCTCTCTGTGGTCATCTCGAATACCTTTCTTACAAGTGAGAAACCGTTACTGTGAACACCGCTTGATGCCATACCGATTAATACGTCACCAGCCTTTAAATCCTTACCTGTAATTAAATCCTTCTCGTCTGCAACACCTACAGCGAAACCAGCTAAATCATAATCATCCTCAGGCATTAATCCCGGATGCTCTGCTGTCTCACCACCAACTAATGCAGCGCCGGACTGCTTACAGCCCTCAGCTACACCTGCAACGATAGTTGCAATCTTCTCTGGATAGTTCTTACCACATGCAATGTAATCCAAGAAGAACAATGGCTCTCCGCCTGCACATGCAACATCATTTACACACATAGCAACACAGTCAATACCGATTGTGTCATGCTTATCCATAAGGAAAGCAAGCTTAACCTTTGTACCACATCCGTCAGTACCTGATAAAAGGATAGGATTCTCCATCTCCTTAATCTTTGCAAGAGAGAAAGCACCTGAGAATCCACCGATACCACCAAGTACCTCAGGTCTCATAGTCTCCTTAACATGCTTCTTCATAAGCTCTACCGACTTATATCCGGCTTCAATATCCACACCTGCGTTCTTATAATCCATAATTATCCTCCATTCATCACATCGAATTCACCGATGCGAATTTAATCAACAACGTAATGTAAATTGCGCCGCCAAAGCGTCAAAAAGTAACACTTACATCTGCTTTGGCATGTGCATCTTATTTATATACGGAAAATTACTTTTCCATGTACTTCTTATAGCCTACTTCCTGTAATCTTGCATCCTTAGCAACTACCTGGTCCTTAAGAGATGCTGAATATGCCTTAAGCTTATCCAATAAAGCTGCATCTGATGTTGCAAGAATCTTTGCCGCAAGGATACCTGCATTTGCTCCACCATTAATCGCAACCGTTGCAACAGGAATACCTGAAGGCATCTGTACGATAGAATAAAGAGAATCTCTACCACCAAGTGATGTTGTATGCATCGGAATTCCGATAACCGGCATTGGGAAAATAGCTGCACACATACCCGGTAAATGCGCTGCCATACCTGCACCTGCAATAATTACCTTAAATCCTTTGCTCTCTGCGCTCTTTGCATACTCAAAGAATACATCCGGCTCTCTATGAGCTGAAATAATTGTCATCTCATAGGATACTCCTAACTCATCTAAAATCTCGGCTGCCTTAGCCATAACAGGCATATCTGAATCCGAGCCCATTACAATACCAACTTGTGCCATAAATATCCTCCTAAAATCTAAATAATCACAGTAAATATCCAGCCGCTTACTCAGCAAAGTAACTCTAAATATTCACCAAAATCTCCTTTTCATGCCTCTTTTGGACATAATACAAGGAATTCTATCCTAACATATCTATAGTGTACAAATTTCATTCGATTACGTCAACTCAAAACTTTCGTTTTTCGACTTAAATTTACACTTTATTTGCCTGTAGCGGCATCAAAAGGCGCATTCAATTCCTCGCAGCCCTCTAATACAAATCTGCCCTCTATAATAATCGGGTAAGAATTACCGCTATTATCATAAGCAATAATGGAACCAAGCTCATCATAAGGAATCGTGATATCCGTATGACATCCAAAATATGCCTTTGCAGGGTCAGTCTTTCTAAGAATTGATACCGAATTATCCTTTGCTACGATTTCCTTACCATTCTCATTGTACATCTTCACTTCTTCACTTCTCGAATAACAGGTATCACCTACTGCAAAATGAGGTCCTGTCTTCTCTGCAATCAGAATCGGCAAGCGGCTTCCGATATCATACTTCTTAGCTGCCATATAGGCTGTCGTATTGGTACCGATGGCAAACTCTCCGATAGGAAGTGAATCATAGTTAAAGAGAACATTAGACTTCAAATACTCTTTATTCTCCTCCTCCTTCTCAAAGTTTGTACAGGTGTACTCTGTAATCTTACCGTCCACAAAATCCATTTCCAAATTCAGATATTCCAGTTCATTTAAAAATACACGGCTTACATGAAGCTTACCTTCTGTTCCCTCAAGAACAGGAGAAGTAAACACCTCACCTACAGGAATATTCACATCTGCCACACAGTTCTCGAAAATAGTCTCCTCCTTAGGATTCTGTAAAGGATACAGCTGAATACGAAGGTCTGTTTTATTACCATTCATACCCTTGATTTCCACATAATTTGCCTTATCCAGCGTATCAATAATGATTGCCTGCATTCTCTCATAGGTCTTATAATCCAATGTGTTAATTTTCACTGTCTCATCAAAGATTTCCTCAAACTTATCTCCAATCTCAGGTACCGGGAATGCAATAATCGTAAAACTTCTTTCTTCGCCATTGATATACTCATATACAATACCTGTAGAAGCTCCTGTATACTCAGAGGATAGCTTCTTCTGCTCATCACTGAGTGCACAAGCCTCCGGCTTTGACACCGGTGCAAACGGAATCTCTCCAAACACCTCTAATACCGCCGGTCCTGCATGCTTTGCCGCAACCTCTTTATTCTCCTCATAAGCCTGACGAAGCACCTCAAGTCTTCTCTGCACCAGCTTCTTATCCAAGAACAATGCGATATCATCCTTGTGGTCATACTCAAACTGCTTATTGGCAATGGCACCATAGTAACCAATCTTGAAGTTGCCCTTTTTATGGAAAATACTTGCCGCAGCTCTATAAATGGTAGGCTTTAAGCCCATCTTCTCAAAATTAGCAATGGCAAACTTCATCATCCTCTCAAAGCCTGCAACATAGCGCACATCTACAGTCTCCTTCAAGTGAAGAGGCTTCTTATCCTTCACAAAGCCGATACGATACCCCTCCGTATAGGTATCTGCCATCATCTGCACTCTTTCCTCCGGCAGAGAATTCAGATACGTTGCCATCTTCTCGATGTCCTCTGAAATATACTCACCATACTGATACAAATAGCGTAAATCTGTTAAATCATTGTCCATAATGACTCTGACTGCAAAATCCTCTGTAGCATCCACCTGTGTCTTTACTCTCCAAGCCGCTGCCGGTTCTGAATAATCACTTACAAACCAATACAGACTCTCCTGAAGCTCCTTACTATCAGGTGCTTCCTGTCCCTCTGCATAAGCATAAGAAAATGCTCCATACACTTCCAATAAAAGCTCCATACGAATCAAAAGTTCTTCTAATAATCCCTCAAATGAAAAAGGAATCATAGCACGAAGCTCTGTCATTAAAAACGCTAACAAACGTCCCATATCCAAGCCAAACCGCGCTACAGCATACGCCGGATTTGCATAGCTTCGCTCATAATTTTCTCCCAAAATATCCTCATAAATCTTATGATTAAATGCTCTTAACTCGTCAAGCTCTGCTGTCTTCATCCAGCCTGACTGCACCTTATCATAAGCCTCTGTCATCATGCACACAAAATTAGCAGCCTGCTTAAAGTAATCACTAAACTTCTCTGCAACCTCCTGCTCACGAACCATGTCATGGATTCTCTCCATGGCCAATTCAAATCTTTCTTCCAATAAACTCATCTATTCTGTCCTTACCTTTCCAAAGCACTGTCTCCTAAATACTAAGTCCCATATACAAAATAAAACCACCAAGCACCAGTGCCACTATATTCAATGTAATTCCCGATACCGGAAACAATTTAAAAATATCCTTTTCCATGCATGCCATAATGCCACATACCATACCTGCAATTGCCATACATATACTAAGTATAACCGCAACGGCGTATTGTAACGGTGCTGCTCCCTGATTCTGAAATGTCAGGTAAATCGCAAGAATCAAAGACCCTAATGCTATCACACCCAATATAAATGCTGCAATTCCCTTAATCGGATTCTTCCTGTTAGTAAATTTATACCCTGCTCTACGACTCATCCTTAACCTCACATAAAGGATGGACACTTCCATGGAAATGCCCATCCTCTACTCTTAAAATAAAATCTTTGACCTGTTTGCCAATAATCTTGCGCCATTAATAACCATTAATACACCGGCTGCAACACCTACTACAATTGACACAATACCTACTACAATTGAAAGTGCGCCGCTTCGTCCCATTGACTTATATAATCTCTCTTCCATGTAGTCACCTCATTCATTATTTTGCACCATACTGTGCGTAATAAGCATCTATCGCTTCCTTCATCTTATCGTCAATTACAATCTTACCCTGACATTCCTTATTATATAAGTGCTCTACAACCTCTTCCATGGTAACGATTGCACGTGCATCAAAGCCGTATGTTTCCTTAATCTCATCTAATGCACTCTTAACTCCGCCAAGTCCTACTTCCATACGATTTAACGAAACCATAAGTCCTACGATTTCAACATCAGCAGCGCCCTTTACCTTTGGAACAGTCTCTTCCATAGACTTACCTGATGTTGTAACATCCTCAATCATAACAACTCTGTCGCCATCCTTTAATGTACTGCCAAGGAAGCTTCCCTTATCTGCGCCATGGTCCTTCTCTTCCTTACGGTCTGAGCAGTAACGAATCTCCTTACCATATAACTGGCTGTAAGCAACTGCTGTTACAACGCTAATCGGAATACCCTTGTATGCCGGTCCGAATAACACATCAAAATCATCACCATAATTGTCATGAATTGCCTTGGCATAATACTCGCCAAGTCTCATAAGCTGGCTTCCTGTTACATAAGCACCTGCATTCATAAAGAAAGGTGACTTACGTCCACTCTTTAATGTAAATTCGCCAAACTTGAGTACATCACTCTCAACCATAAACTCAATAAACTCGCTCTTGTAAGCTTCCATTGTTATAATCCTCCTTGTTTTTCCGAAGGAAAAATGCCAACTCTGCTTGCAGAGTTTTTCGCTCTATGCAGGCAGAGGATTTGACCTCCTATATTAACGGCTCTACGCCTTTTAGACATTTGTATACATCTTGTATCCTATCATAAATGATTGGACTTTTCAACTATTTCGGGTGGTGTTGAGTATGCATCGCAAATCAATCCTTCTTTATCGAATACTTCTCTCTAAAAGCTTCATAATCCGCTTTTGCAATTTTGTACTGTTCCTCTGCTTGCTCCTCGCTCATAGAATACCCCAACTCCTGTATCTTACCTTGCAATGCATCCGACATAATTCTTCTTAGATACTCTTTTTGTTCATAATTAGCCATAACTAGTGAGTCTCTTATTACACTCCTAAATATTCAAATCTATCAATTCTGGCTTCCATCTCTTCCAATGTTATTTTGCCAAAGATATAGGAATCTAAAACCTCCAAAAACAATTCATCCGGACCATTTGTAGCACTTAGCATAATAGCCATAGCATTTTCTACGCTCCTTCTTCTTGCATCACATGCCTCTACATAACTCTGACTGATAATCATTCCTTTATATTGCAAAATAGTTCTCATCATATTGATAACATATGCTGGAGGATTTCTTCTTTCCTGCTCCCAATCTTTCAAAGTAGAAAGCGGAACATCAAACATTTTGGCAAATTTACTCTGACTTAATCCTGTTTGCAAACGCAATTCTCTTACTTCCATGATATTACCTCCACTTAATTCTCTATATACAGTATACGGCATTGCCTACCATTGTACAAGATTTATCCACAAACTATCTTTTCTAAAAATGCACAAAGTATTACTTTTTTCAAATACTTTGTGCGTTTTTCAAAATACCAATCACAAAACCCATGCACCTGCATCCACAAGCACATGGGTTCTCACTTCATTTTATATTATCCTTTATCAGCATGACCGCCGCAATTCCCCGCACATTTACCTGCTGCAGGACAACCAATACACTTAACGCCCTTTCTCTTCTCTCTCTTTATGTATAGAATCGCTGCTCCTAATACCAAAAGCAGAACTACAACAACAATAAAATCTGTCATACCGAAAACTCCTAATAAATATATGTACTAATTATGCTTTTTGCTTCATTGCGTACTCTGTTGCAAACTTCTTCTCTGAGTTCTTGATTACCGTAACAATAATCACTGCAAATGCAATCACTGCGATTAATCCCGGAACAAAGCCTGCGCCCAACGCACCGGTTGTAATCAATGTACCTATCTGATATACAAGGAATGATACTGTGTATCCTGTTGCAAACTGCAATGCAACACCGCCCCAGAACCACTTCTTATCCTGCATCTCTGAATTCATCGCTCCAAGTGCCGCAAAGCAAGGAGGAGTAAATAAGTTAAACATTAAGTAAGCCAAAGCTGCAACCTGTGTAATTCCCATAGTAGCTACTACTACATTTGTATCAGCACCTGCTGCTAATGCCAGCTCCTCTGTATCGATAAAATTAGTCAATGCATAGCAAACTGCCAATGTACCAACAACATTTTCCTTTGCAATAAATCCTGTAACTGCTGCTGCCGCTAACTGCCATGCTGCCACACCAACGATTGGCACTAATACTACAGCAATTGGTGATGCAATAGATGCAAGAATAGATGTATTCTCCATTCCTTCTTCTACAAGCTCGAAGCTCCAGTTGAAGGACTGCATAATCTGAACTACTGTGTTACATACAAGAATAATAGTACCTGCCTTGATAATATATGCCTTACCTCTCTCTAACATAGAGATACAAGCTCTCTTTAAGCTTGGTCCCTTGTACTCAGGAAGTTCAATGATAAAGAATGACTTTCTGTACTTCTGTCCTGTAATCTTCTTTACTAATAAAGCGCCTAACAAAATCAATATAACACCTGAGAAGTACATTAATGTTGTTACCCATGCCGCTCCTCCAAAGAAAGAACCTGCAAACAAAGTAATCACCGGAATCTTAGCACCACACGGCATGAAAGGAGTTAACATCGCTGTTGTTCTACGTTCTCTTTCATTACGAATCGTACGGCAAGCCATAACACCCGGGATTGCACAACCAACACCGATTACCATAGGGATAATTGACTTACCCGAAAGACCAACTCTCTTAAAGATAGGGTCTAATACAACGGTTGCTCTTGCCATATAACCGCAGTCCTCTAATAATGCGATTAAGAAATACATAACCATAACAAGTGGAAGGAAACCAACTACGGCACCAACACCACCGATAATACCATCAACCAAAAGTGCCTGTAAGAAAGGATTCGCTCCTTCAACCAAGCCTGCTACCCACTCCTGGAAGGTCTCAATCCAGCCAACTAACCAGTCTGCAATCCATGTACCTACTGTAGACTGCGAAATATAGAACACAGCCCACATAACAACAGCAAAAATTCCCAAGCCTAAAACAGGATGTGTAATTATCTCATCAATCTTATCCTGTACATTTGTTTCCTTAGTTAAAACCTTACGAGTCTCAACTTCCTTAACAACCTTATTTACAAACTCATAACGCTTTCTGTCTGCTGCCTCCACTGCTGCCTTGTCAGTTAAATCAACATCGCCCTGCTCATATGGTGCCTTTTGGCTCTGTCCCTTTACAGAAACAGCTGCCTTCACAACCTCTGCAAGACCATTATCGCTATTTGAAATAGAAACTGTATCAACAACAGGACATCCAAGCTTAGCTGACAATGCCGCCGAATCAATCTTTGTTTCCTTCTTCTCATTCACATCACTCTTATTCAAAGCAACAACCATCGGAATACCCAACTCTAACAACTGTGTTGTAAAAAATAAGCTACGGCTTAAGTTTGTTGCATCCACAATATTAATGATTGCATCCGGATTCTCATTCTTCACATAAGCGCTTGTGATGCTCTCCTCCGATGTGAATGGTGACATAGAGTAAGCACCTGGTAAATCTACCGCGATTAATTCCTCTGTACCTACACAAAGATTCTTTTTGATTGGGCTTTCCTTCTTATCTACTGTTACACCTGCCCAGTTACCAACATGCTCATTCTTACCGGTAAGTGCATTATACATAGTGGTTTTACCACTGTTTGGATTACCTGTTAAAGCAATTCTCATTATGTTATAGTCCTCCTAAAAAAATATACTAATCAAACAAAAATAACAGATTTCTAATCAAAGATAGTGTCCCCTAACCATTATCCAAAAAATATGTGGTGAACGCTCACCACCATATATTCCATGGTCTCTGACTAGTGTCATAGACCACTCAAGTTACACTATAATCACTTCCGCAAGCTGATTATCAATCGTATATCTGCCATCTTTAATCGCTACTACACAGTTCGCTTTTTTACGAGATACTACCGTAATCGGCTCTCCGCTGTAGCAACCCAAAGTAAAGAGAAATCCCTCTAATTCCTCATCGTCTGCAAGTATCTCTTTGACAATATACTCTTCTCCTAATTGTACTTCTGTTAAATTCATATTATCACCTATGCCTTCCAAAACCTGCAATCATTCGGCAGCAGGGACAAATTAGTCTTTTCTAACCTCCATTAGTCTAGCACTCCTCTTTTTCTATGTCAAGCACTAAATGAGAGATTTTTCCATAATATACAAAAAAAACCCTATAAGAACATTGTTCCTATAGGGTTAAATCTAACTTTATACCATAACCTGCTCTGCAAATCTCTTGATATTAGATGCATTCACGAACTTCTGGTGCTTCTCATCATCCACTACTACAAGAGTAGGTGCCTGCATAACGCCATACTTCATGGCAAGCTCCATATTCTCCTCTGCATCAATGACTGTGTACTCCACATCCTTCAAATATTCCTTTGCAAGCTTGCAGTTCGGACAAGTCTTCGTTGTGAAGAGATAATTCTTCGCTGACTCCTTTGCTGCACTGAAGGATGCCTTAGCCGCCTCCATTATACTCCCGCTTAAGCGCCTTTCCACGCCCTCTGCCGAAACCACATACTCTGTTCTGTTCGCATACTCCTGAAGCTTACCATCATTCCAGTTCTGAACCGGTCGGTAGTAGCCTGTGATACGGCTGTAAACTTCAGTTACCTTACCACAGTGTGGACAGGTCTTCTGCTCACCATTGAGATATCCATGCTCCTTACAGATAGAATATGTCGGTGAAAGTGTATAATACGGAAGCTTATAGTTATCTGCGATAGTCTTCACAAGGTTCGCAGCAGCCTTCCAGTCAGGAAGCTTCTCACCTAAGAATGCATGGAATACAGTACCTGATGTATACAGAGTCTGTAACTCATCCTGAATATCCAATGCTTCAAAAATATCCACTGTATAATCAACCGGCAAATGAGAAGAGTTGGTATAATATGGCTTATCTCCCTCATGTCCTGCTGTCTTAATATCCGGCCACTTCGCTCTGTCATGCTTTGCAAGTCTGTAAGTAGTACTCTCAGCAGGAGTTGCCTCAAGATTATATAAATCTCCATACTTCTCCTGATAGTCAGAGAGACGCTCTCGCATATGATTCAATACGTCCTTTGTGAACTTTTGTGTCTCCTCATGAGTCATATCCTTACCAAGCCACTTAGCATTCAAACCAACCTCATTCATACCAATCAGACCAATGGTTGAGAAATGGTTATCAAAAGAACCAAGATAACGCTTTGTATATGGATATAAGCCTTCATTTAAAAGCTTTGTAATAACGTTTCTCTTAATCTTAAGAGAACGTGCTGAAATATCCATCATACGGTCAAGACGCTTATAGAAATCCTCTGCATCCGCTGCCTGATATGCAATACGAGGCATATTAATCGTAACAACACCCACGCTTCCCGTACTCTCACCTGAACCAAAGAAACCACCTGTCTTCTTACGAAGCTCTCTTAAGTCAAGACGAAGACGGCAGCACATACTTCTAACATCAGAAGGCTCCATATCTGAGTTAATGTAGTTAGAGAAGTATGGTGTACCATACTTAGATGTCATCTCAAATAATAATCTGTTGTTCTCTGTATCAGACCAATCAAAGTCCTTTGTAATTGAATAAGTAGGAATCGGATACTGGAAGCCTCTGCCATTCGCATCGCCTTCAATCATCGTCTGGATAAATGCCTTATTGACCATATCCATTTCCTTCTTACAATCCTTGTAGCAGAAATCCATCTCCTTGCCGCCTACAATAGCCGGAAGCTCTGCCAAATCATTTGGAACTGTCCAGTCCAAAGTAATATTACTAAATGGTGCCTGTGTACCCCAACGGCTTGGAGTATTTACACCATAGATAAATGCTTCAATGCACTTCTTAACCTCTGCATATGAGAGGTTGTCCACCTTAACAAAAGGTGCTAAATATGTATCAAATGATGAAAATGCCTGCGCCCCCGCCCATTCATTCTGCATGATGCCAAGGAAGTTAACCATCTGATTACATAATACGGATAAATGCTTTGCCGGAGCTGAGGTAATCTTACCTGTGATTCCGCCAAGGCCCTCTGTAATCAACTGCTTTAACGACCAGCCTGCACAATAGCCTGTCAGCATGGACAAATCATGAATATGAATGTCTGCATTCTTATGCGCCTCTGCAATCTCCTCATCATAAATCTCTGATAACCAATAGTTGGCTGTGACTGCGCCTGAGTTAGACAAAATCAAGCCTCCTACAGAATATGTAACTGTTGAGTTCTCCTTAACTCTCCAGTCTTCCACCTTTACGTAGCTGTTTACGACCTCCTTGTAATCAAGAATCGTAGACTTCATATTACGCATCTTCTCACGTTGCTTACGATACAGGATAAACGCCTTTGCAGCCTCGGTATAGCCGGCCTGCTCAAGTACCTTCTCTACACTATCCTGAATCTCTTCAACATGAATGCTTCCCTCTTTTACCTTTGCCTGCATGTCCGCAGTAACTCTCAAGGCCAGCAAATCCACAATATCCTGTGTGTACTGTACCTCTGTCGCGTCAAATGCCTTAACAATCGCAGCACTAATCTTACCCAAATCAAATAATGCCTGCTGACCATCCCTTTTAATCACATTTAACATTGCTAATACTCCTTCCCATGCCGCTTCTGCGGCTACCCCCATATAATCAATGAATTCATACTGTTTGATTAACATAAATAGTATGAATAATTCATTATTTTAATATTAGCAGATGAAAATCTCAAAGTCAATTAACCGTACTAGATGTTTGTGGTTATTTGATGTTTTACACAATATCTTGCGTTTGCAAGTACCAATTTCAAAAATTATCTGGTGCTAAGAAAATCCCACTCACTCAATGCTTTCGCGTCATCGGGATAGTACTTAAGATACTCCTGCATCAAATTCTTGGCTTGTGCAAAATTACCAAGATACTCCCAAGCCACAATACGATTGAACAAAAGTGACTGCTGCTGACTTATATCTGCCAATGCAATTCCTGCTTCAAATGCCTCCAGCGCCTCCTCATACTTCTCCTGCTGCATCAGGCAGACACCAAGACTGTTGTAAATTGCGGCATTGGCAGGGTAAGAATCCAAATAGGTGTGATATACCACCACCGCATAATTCCTGTCTCCCAGCTTCTCATAGGTCTGTCCCAGCATCAGCGAAACCTCTGCGTCTCCCGCAGTCAATGCGCCATCCAGATAAATTCTTGCATTGTCATAATCCCCTAAGTAGTAGTACAGGGTCCCCTTCTGAGAATCCGTTAATCTCTTACTCTCCTTTGACATGAACTCCTTCACATATACCATGCCCTCTGCCTCAAAGCCTGCTGCCTGCAGCTCAAGAAATGCATCCGCAACCAAATCTATATTGTCCGGTGCCAAATCAAATGCCTTCTTAAAATCTGCCATCGCCAAATCATAATCCCCCTGCTTCAAACAGCAACAGCCGCGCAGAAAATAAGCGTCTACTGCAACGGCATCCAGTCCCAGTATCGCATCATAAATCTCTTTCGCGGCTTCATAATTATTTAACTTATAATAGGCGGATGCCAGGTAATAGTTGGTATCAAACTCCAAGTCAGTTACCTGACCGTCTGCTTCCTGAAGAGACATCAGAAAACACTTTACCGCCTCCTGATAATTACCAAGTCCCATGTTGGCAATTCCTTCTCCGCGGTAAACCAGCTGCAAATCCTCCTCATAAAGCTGCGCTGTGTCAAAGGCTGCCAGTGCGCCATTGTAATCCAATGCCTCTATTGCTTCCATTCCCTTTAAAATATTTGTATTCTGTGGTGTCTTCTGACATGCTGTCAGGATACTACTCATCCCAACCAATGCGCATATCAGTATCAGTGCCTTACCTCTTCTCAAATTCTACTCTCCCATTTACCCTATGGTCATCCGGTCTTACATATTAACCGTGATACTCTCCATTATATTGTAACAGTGTAACATCCTTAACCTGACCTACTGCCTGTATCTTTTCTACAAAGCTAAGATTATCATTTTTCACCTTCATCTGCAAGGTCAACTCCACATCTTCCCCGCGAAGTACTTTGGAACGAATACTGTAATCCAACTTGCCTAACACTCTGATAATCTCGTCTCCTGCCTGTTCTCCCTGATAATGCACTACCATAATGTAAGCATTCTTGCTATCCATCACCTTACCCGCAACCAATACAATGACAATCATAAATACCATGCCAATCAGAACCAGTATGTACATGCTGGCACCAACCGTAATACCGGTTGTAATCGCCCAGAACATATAAAGCAAATCCATCGGCTCCTTAATCGCTGTTCTGTAACGGACAATGGACAACGCACCTACCATACCAAGAGAAATGACAATATTGGTACTGATTGCCAATGTTACCATACAGGTAAGCACCGTCATACCCAATAAGGCAATACCGTAGTTTCTATTGTAAATAACCCCCTGATATGCTTTCTTATATACATAATAAATCACCAGACCAAGCAGCGCCGCAAGCAGCATATCTGCCACAATCGTAATCACCGTACTCAGCGAAATCGCCTGGCTATACATCTCCGATTCCAAAATTGATTTCTTAATAACGTCTTGTACACTCATCCCTTACATACCTTCCTTTTTCTGTTGTAAATACCCTATCTAAAATCCTAGTAATTCTCTATGCTTATCCACACACATCGTATATTTGGATGCCGCTACCTGTGTATAAGCTCTGCCTCTCAATATATCCTTAATAAAATCCGGCATATACTGTGTAAACTTAACCTCCAAAATCAGCCTGTCAGGCTGCATCACTCCTACTACCGGAAGCCGGCTGTCAAAAATATCCGCTCCCAACAGTGCAGTTCGAAGACCCATATCAAAGGTAATCCGCACATCACCACCTTCATACACATACGGCTCTCTGTCATAATCCACGATTACCTTAGGACGTAAGCCCTGCGTCAGACACTCCTGATAAAACTCACAGCATAAAGGCTCCTTGCGTTTTGACAGCACACTGTAATTCCCACCAATGATTGCCGATGTTTCTTCTAAAGTCAGGCTGACTGCATCCTTGTGAATATACTGCCCTTCCTTACGCTTACACTCCAGCTTAATCACTTTGTCACTATAATCGTAAATCCGAATTCTAAACTTCCTGCGCCCCGCTACACCTGCCTGCTTTTCTTCATAAGCACTGTTTGCCCAATCATCAAAATACAGACTACGAATCATATAACACCCGTCTTTGGCATGCACATCGCTTGTCATCACCAAAGCCAGTTCTTTTGCCAATACATCCTTTTCCATCCGACTGATTTCGAACTTCAACTCATGCCTGTACAAAGGAATACTCAATCCTCGTCCTCCTCTCCAATGTCCCTTATGTTCTCTTCCGGATGCTTTTTCTCATATTGCTTCTGCAAATACTCACTCAACTCCGTAATCCATGTTCTGCGTACCTTGGCCACGATAGGCTGATTACATAAAACATGATAAATAACCCTTCTCATGTATAAATACAGCAAAATCAAAGATACCAGCGCAAATACCAATGCCCCCGCTAAAAAGCCCAAGCCATACAATCTGACCTCTGCCCTCGATGAAAGAAAACTTCCCGCACAGCTTACCACCATAAAGCTAAGACCGCTGATAAGGGCTCCTTTATTGTCTGAAAAGTACAACTGTATCAGCATTGCACAATTACCTATTGCATAAAAAGCATACGCAACACACATAATTCTGTATAATCCAAGCATATCACTATTCATGCCAAGTGGCAATGCCGGTAATAGAAAAGTTCCGCCTACAATAAATACCATTGTAGCAAATACCTGCTTTGTAAAGGTATAGGTAAGCTCCTGTACCAACACCACCTTTAATTCCTTTCCTGCCTGTTCAATATCAGGCAGCGACCCTCCATCATTATATAAGCTAAAATAATTGCGGTACTTCGGATAAAAATTAACCTCCACCGAAGTTACAAAATTTATCGTAGTAATCAGAATCGACAAAAAAGCCAGTAACGCCGAAATATCATATGCAGGTGCCTCATAAAACAGCCCCTGCACACATTCTCCGGCTTGAGACCCCCACATAATCATAAAATGTCCAAATAACCCAACCTCTATGGCAAATCCCAAAAATGCAAGCTCAGGATACCTGTCAAACCACTGTATAAACAGCATGGAGCTTTTTCTTCCCTTAGGGAAAAAGGATGCCATCAGATAATAATAGCAGACCAGCATTACACCATAGCCTGTACATATGGCTATCAGCATCGCAGGAATAATCTCCACCCTGCACTCTACCAAACATAAGCCTGTCAGCCAGGCAAGCAAAACAGACAGAATAAACACCTTAATAATTCCCTCGTAATCCTTTATCGCAGTCAGATAATTAATCTGCGTCCACACAACAATCAGCTCTGCCAGAAACACCAGACAAAGCACCTGATACAAAAAAGGAATACCTGTAAACAGCAAAAAAACACCATATATACTCTCACCCAATACAAGCATAAGAGATACACAGCCCCAAAAGGAAGGCAATATAAGGTCCATCCGCTCCGCATATATCCGGTCTGCCACATAGCGTGTCGTAACCAGTGAAAAAATGTTGGTCAACAGAAGCGAAAAAAGCATCGTATATGTCACCATAACATTTAACAACCGGGTAGTATCTTTATCCGCTCCGGCATAGCTTGCAATCAGGCGTACGCCTAACAAAAGCGCAATGCCAAGAAGCATCGGTCCGACACAGACAATTCCGGCATATCCATATGCCTTAATCAGCGAAAGCAATCCCTTTTTATGGAACATTTTCTTTAACTCAAAGCCTATCCCTGCCATTTGTTGACCTCCGCATATAGCTTTTTATAACAATCCATACTCAGCTCATGAGTATAATATTTCTCTACTCTTTTCTTTCCGTTTTCCCCCATCTGTCTGCGCATCTGTCCGTCCCTGCACATAGTTAACAGCGCATTGGCAAGCATATCCTTATGCATCGGCGGCACGCAAATTCCCGCACTGCCAAAGCTGTCATCTCCCACACCGTATAACAGCTCCTTACAGCATCCCACATCTGTTGTCACACATGGTCTGCCTGCTGCCATGGACTCCAATACAGACAGCGGCTGTCCCTCCGAAATACTGGCAAGCAGTGTGAAATCCAGCTTCTGCATATAGTCCAGCACGTTTACCACGCCCGTAAAGAACAAATCCTCTAAATTCAGCTGTTCCACCAGCTGCTTACATTCTTCAAAGTATTCCTCATCATCCACACCGCCCAGAATATGAAGCCTTGCCTTTGGAAAGTCCGGCTTCAGCTCCGCAAAGGAATAAATCATGGTCTTAATATCTTTAATCTTGGCAATTCTGACAACCGCACCGATATCCACAAAACCATCCGGCTCCTTTAGGGGAATCTTACTAAACTTCTCGTAATGTACACCGTTTCTGATTACCATAAGCTTTGTCCTGTCACAGCCTATCTCCTCCTGCGTCACATTGGCATGCGTAAACAGAGCCGTCACCTTGTCTGCGTGAGAATATGCACAATGAGAAAAGGTATAAAACAAATCTATCCACTGCTGTCTGAAATAAGGCACCACCCAAGTCGCTCTTAACAGCTCCTCTTCTCTTTCTCTCGTATAAATACCATGCTCCGTCAGAATAAAGGGCTTTTCATATTTCCATTTGGCAAGACTTCCCAGAATACCACTGTACCCCGTTGCTGTCGCATGATAAATATCCGCCACGGGAACCTCCTTAGTCAGAAGATACAGCTCCGGCAGTAGCATGGAACGCATGGTATGAAAGAAATCAACAAAGGAAATATACGGAAACTTCTCTTTACAGGTATCCATCAGAATATCCAGAAAGCTGCTGCTCATCAGTAGTGACACCGGATTGAGTCTCTCCTCCTGAAACAACTCAAACAAAGGGTCCCAGTCAAGAGGCTGTCCTGCAAAAAGCTTATGCATCTGTTCCATCTGATTATCGGAAAGCGTAACCTTGCGTACACCCCTTTTATCCATTTTAGCCTTCAATGCTTCATCTAAAGCCACCTCATGTACTTCAACAACATTAGAAGGCAGCTCATATACATACTTTCCCTTTTGCTCTTCTCTGGCACAAATGCACCAAAGCACAAACTCTATATCAGGCATCGCCTGAATATACTGGTGCATCCAGCTGGAAACACCACCGTGTACATAAGGGTAGCACCCTTCCAATATCATACAAACTCTCATTACGCATCACCTAATCGAATCACAAACTCATCCTTTACTGCATGTACCAGATATAACGAATCCGTCACCTGCTCCAAGGTAGCACCTTCTACACACGCAGGCTCACCTTCCGTGAATCTCAGCATAAAATATGCATCCCCGGAAAAACCGCCTACTCTAACCGTCAGCTTATTTCCTTCAAGTCTTCTGTCCACACTCAGTGCATCATACTGCTGCACCGCAATTCCCATACCGGTTCCGGTCACATTTCTGATATTCCACGCATGCTCCTTTACCCACGCAAGATAATTCTCATAATATGTACTTAGCACACTCCAGCCCAGTGTTGCACCTCTGTCCTCATCCAACACATCATCAGGATGACAAAAATGTGACTGCACATAATGAAAATTAAGCTCAGCCATGGCTGTAATCATCTGGTATTCATCCAATACAAAGCCGGACACCACACGGGGTGTATGAATGATTCCATCCTCATCTACTTCAAACTCCTGGACATATGCCGGCGTATCTGCCGCCTCCAGATAAATACTTGCAATAACTCTGATATCAGGACATACCGAAGTCAAAACCTCTATACTTTCCTTAGAAATAATATTTGATGGCGGCACATAAACCTTAAACTTCTGCTGCGGAAAAAGATTCTGTGAAAATGCCAACAGCTCTTCTAACGCCGCCTTCATATTCTCTTTTCCCGGCCATAGCTTATAGGTACCATACTGCATATCATCATTGATTCCCTCCAAGCAAAGAGACTGATGATTATATCCGTGCAAACCAAGCTCTCCTCCTGCATTCAGGAGCATATTGCCGAATATCTTAAACTGATTGGTTGACTTGGTTCTCGGAAACGGCGCCTCCACCAAATCGCTGTAATCCTCTATAATCAGACCCGTATAAGGTATCTCATAATTCTTTGCCAAATCCAGAATATCAGACCACCATACCGACAAATAAAAGCTTGCAATATCCATACCGTATTCTTCCTGAATATACTGCCCGCTTCCCGAAGGCACCGGCGATGGAAAATCATCCAGATAATAAGCAGACGCATTAATCACAGGATAGATACACGCCTCCTCCAACAGACTATATGCTGCTGCCAGAAAGCCTCTCTGATACTTATTGCCAACTATGGTTTCGTTCATAAAGACAAAACGTCCTTCTCCGTATTCCTTAGACCAGATTAAAGGAACCCCTGCTTCCGATTCCATATACACCGTAGCATCCTCATCCAATAAAACTGCCAATGACATCTGCAAAGGTTCTTCCCCTTCTTCCAGGTAATGAAACAATCTATCCGCATCGGCACCTATCATAAAATCCTCTGACACATGAAAGCCACTGACTCCCGTATACTCGGTTCCCCCCTCACAAATACCCAACTGGGACGCAACCACCTGAAAGCTTGTGGTAGGCAGTGGTGTCGAAGTATTCATCAGCCTTCCGCCTGCTCTCACCCATTGCATCAGCTTGGGCAATGTCTCACCAAGATAATCCCAGTTCTCCACAGTAATGACTGCCGTAGAAAAGCCTTCCAAATCCGCTTCTAAAAGCTGTCCCTTAGATAAATCCCGTACAACATAAGGAATCCTCATACTATCTAATACAAAGCACATCATTTCTTCAAAAATGTCACTAACCGCATCCCTGCTGTCAGTAATCACAATGCACTCTGTCGCAGAGGTCACCGCTTCACTATATTCACTTTCCTCAATAAAGCTTAGTTCCTGCGTGGCCTCATATTTCACACCATTACGTTCCATCTGAATAATCAATGCGCAAAGTAACAATGCCAGAATCGGCCAGCCTACCTTAAACAGATATTTCCTCATTGTCCTCCTCCACATTTTTCCAAAAGGCAAACCATTTCTTACCATCGCTTGATAAATAAATATTTTTCTTCTCTATCTTCTCTAACATCTTTCTAAACTTATCTCCCTGTGCAGTTCTCCTGTAATATTCACCACACAGACGGTATACCTTTTCCTCTTCAGGCCATTTCTTCTTCATGACATTCAGCCCCGGCTCTAACTTCTCGTAGCGTTCCAATTCCAACAGATTATAGCACTGCTGCAGGCGGTAATTTAATACCTCCGGCTGTGCCGCTACCAGCTTCTCCATGACATCTTCCAGCTGCTGTCTGTAAATCTTTAAAATATTACCCGAAATCAGTCCGCTCTCAATATACTTCATCAATTCCTTACTATATCCCTTTAAAATCGTTACATCTCTGCTGTTTTCTTCGTAAGCCTTTGCCCATTTATGAAGACTCAGCTCATACCGGCTTTGAATTTCCATCATAGCCGTGGTTGCATAATGTGTCAGCTCCGTATCATTCGACATTCTGGCTCTTTTTAAAAGCGGTACACAGTCATCCGTATTCTGCTTTAACACATCCAGCATCATGGAACGTCTGACGGTCTTATCATTCACGATGATTGCCTCCTCCAAGGGCACGGTAATATCCTGATTCTTCTGATTGTCAACCTCAATTCTCTTATATTTCATTTCCGTATATCGTTGTGACTCAATACCGATATCGCGGGTTCCCATCTTTCCCCTACGTTCACAATATTTATCAACCAACAACATCAAAGGCCCAAACACAGGGATAAAAAACGCCACAATTCCCTTCATGATTCCTCCTTGTTTTTCGAAGTAAAATGCCAACTCTGCGTGCAGAGTTTTCGCTGCTTGCAGAGTTTTCGCTGCTTGCAGGCAGAGGAATTTTCCTCCCTAGGAAATACTTACCTCATCAAAATGAATTCCCTTGCTGTGCATACGCTCATTCACAATATCCAAACCACTTCCGCTGGTCTGTGCCAAAAGCAGATAGACCTCTCCATCTGCCCCCATACCCAGTACGTCATTCGCACGAACCATACCGGAAACCAGCTCACTTAGCTCTGCCAAATCCCGTTCATCCCGATGAATCCTAAGCAATACATACTCCATGTATTCCTTCTCCTGCATCTGCCGCTTAATACGCAGAATACTTTCAAATTTCTCAGGACGCATAATCTTGGTACCCTCAAGCATATTTCGCTGCTGGGTCACACTGTCATAATCCATCGCACGAATCAAGGAATCTCTGACAAGGTCCGCAATAATCATAAACTTGTTGGAAAACTCCATATTCATCTGCTTGGCTTCCACATATTGCAACACAATCATTCCTACAAGCTCACCCTCACGCATAACCGGTGACGCATAGGACGGATAATTCTCTTCACAGCTCTTATTGGTAAACAGCAATCCCTGCTGCAAACAATCGTACATCAACGGATAATCCGAAAGCTTCAACGACTTTCCAAGCTCTGCATTTAATCTCTTGGAGCAAACATTCAGACGGGCAAAATTGCTGTTTGAAGCAATACTGTAGATTGCCACAAACTGATTCTCCAACACATCCTCTAAAGAATTTACAGCCTCAAAGAAAATCTCATCCGTAAGAGTCGTATTCAACCGCTTCACCACTGCATAAATACGGCCAAAGCTGTCTTTATAGCTGATAATCTGATTATTAAACCGATTCTTATTTTCAACCGCTTTGTTATACAGGTCTGACAAAAAGAGATACTTTCTTTCCAGAATCTGTCCCTCTTCCTTCAAAAAACGAAGCTCACTGGTATGCTTATCCTTGGTATATCCTGCAATCGCACCTACTAATATATAAGACACAAACGGAACCCAGTTCTGTACATTATAAAACAGAAGCTCCCATGTACTATAATGAAGATTCTCCGCGCCATATCCGATAACCGCCAAAAAGGCAGCTATCAAACCTGCACTTAATCCATTCATCGTTCCCATAATGACAACATACAGCACTCTGAAATCAATAAAGTTGATATAAATATTGTTCCTGCAAAGAGCATTACATGCATTTGCAATTCCAAACAATACCAATAGCTCTATGGCGATACGTACCCGGTTTCGATATCTGCCCAGCCATCTTTTTAACCCCTTTGGCTTTTTCACCTGCTTTGCCTGCTTACACTCTCTGATAATTGCCGGTAAATCCTCTTGTAAATTATGCAGCGGAAACCAACCGTATTGATGCCTTGCAATCTCATCCTTAAAACTAATCGGCACCGCCTTCATTCGATTGCCATACTCTATCTTGCACCAATCCAGCTTTCTCTCCAATACATTGCCCAGCTCCTGGAAGGTTATCTCATTTCCGCCAGGCAGATTCATCTCCATATAAGAATCCGTGATAGGCTCATCTGCAATACGATTTATCAGCACTGCCAAATCTTCATCGCACAGAAAATCCGTGACCGCACCGCTTCTTCCCCTGCACTCCATCGGTGTTTTATCCACCAGACTGCATATCCATCGGCACAGACTGTTCTGTACATACGCACAGCCATAAAGATAAGGTACACGCATAAGCAGAATATGCATATCTGTCTTTGCAGAAAAGTTCCTGCACATATTCTCACATGCCTCAACCAAAATCATTCGGGAACTTTTCTCCTTTACATTTATCTGCACCATATCATTGGTTGAAATATATATAAAATTCTCTATTCTGTATTCTGTACACAAAAATAAGGCATTCTCAAGCTTTTCAAGCTCATCGAATACCTGCACTGCTTCATCCAGCGCTTGTGAAAAATATACCACCATACCAAAGTGATATGTCTCAAACACCTTGTCCAGCGGTTTCTCCTCCAAGTCATCCACCTTATATACTTCAAGGTTCTTCCCACTATATTTACATCCCGGCTGCGCTGTATGCACCACCAGCTTATGCTCCCTCGAAAGACCCCTGAAAAAATAATTAGAAATAGCTCCCATGTTTCCAGTAAATAATATATTCATATTACCACCTCATGGTATATCTATATTACTATACTAGCACTACAGGAGCTAAATTTCCAGTTATTTTATATTTTTTTCAGTTTTCTCGTATTGTATCAACGATTATTCCATCGAATATACAACTTTATCCTCTACAGTAATGTCCTGTCCTAACTGTACCTCGATAATGTGTAACTCTGTCTCTGCAATAATCGTATGCTTGCTCTCCGCAGGAAGTGTTACTACATCTCCCGCCTTAACTCTTCTTGATGCACCATCAATAACAACGCGTCCTCGACCTGCAACGATTGTCCATACCTCATCTCTGTACTGGTGACTATGATACTTCATCTGATGTCCTGGCTTGAGATTTACCTTAATTGTATAAGACTCTGGCTGCACATCAATTACTGTATAGCTTCCCCATGACTTCTCAGCAAACTTAACAATACCACCAATCTCCTCAACGTATGGCTTCATATAAGAGCTCTGTTCCTTATCAGCTACCAGAATACCATCGTTGCTGACAGCTATTACCATGTCCTTACAGCCCATGCAAAGTACATGAAGGTCTAATTCGTTAATAACATGAGTATTCTCACAGGTGTCATCAAGCTTAACCTTACCAATAGTATTCTCAGACATAACCTCTGTCATCATATTCCATGTACCGACATCCTTCCAGTCGCCTGCATAACGCATTACCTGAATACTACTTTCCTTCTCAACTACAGCATAGTCAAAGCTTATCTTAGTCATGGTATCATACTTTTCAAACAAATCCTGATATCCATCAAAATCAATCATCTTGTGCGCAATGTCCACAAGATAACCAAGCTTAAATGCAAATACACCTGCATTCCAAAGAGCACCCTTAGAGATGTAATCCTTTGCTTTTTCCTCATCTGGCTTCTCTTTGAATTCCTTAACCTTGCTTACATTATCTGCTGTTTCTGGAATAATATATCCATACTTTTCACTTGGATAAGTAGGTTCAATACCCATCAATGTCAAATTAGCTGTGCCCGCATCTGCAAGCTCGCCAAGCTGCTTTACAGCATCATAATATGTATTCTCAACAAATGGGTCAACCGGACATACTGCAACACTCTCATCAAGGCCTACACCCTGTACATCTTGTAAATATACTGCTGCTAATGCTATCGCCGGGAAGGTATCTCTTCTAAAAGGCTCCACGCAAATAGAAACATCATCACCTAACTGATTACGAATTGCACTTACCTGTGTCTTACTTGTTGCAATTGTCACCTTTGCATCAGCGTCTACAGTCTTAATCTGTCTGTATACACGCTGTACCATAGATTCATGTTCACCGTTCTCACCCTTGAATAACTTTGTAAACTGCTTTGAACGGATATCATTGGACAATGGCCATAATCTCTTTCCGCTTCCACCTGATAATAAAATAATATTCATCTCTCTTTAACTCCTTCTCCGCGAATCTGCTTCGCATCATCCTTATACTAATGTACAGTTCCACACATCTATCGTGCTATCCTGAAACACTTCTTTAAGCTTGCGATGCACATCTTCAGCAGTAACACCCTTCTTCAAGACAACCTGTAAAAAGCCGCCACCACCAGCACCACAAATCATTCTGCCATCAACAAATTCATCGACAGCATTAAATATTTGGTCTATCAATGTATTCGTACTACCACTGTCAAGCTTCTTAGACAACTCCCAATGCTCTGATAACAGCTTCGCAAAATCATCAATATGACCTCTCTCTAATTCAAAACGCATCAATGCAGCCACTCGCTGAATCTCATTCAATGCATATAAAGCATCAGGCTCATTACCGATATAGCGACCTACCACATCACGCAAAAGATTTCTTGCAAGACGTCTCTGTCCTGTATAAATCAGAACAAAACGTTCCTTTAACTCCTGCCATGCTGCCTCTGGAATATCCAGCTGCTGTACCTTAACATCCTGTGCTAATCCTGGCATAGTCGTAATGTACTTCACGCCATCACTTAAGCCGCCAACCTGATCCTGCCAGCCACCACCTGTAGACATAATCTGCTCCATACATAGTACATGACTATATAAATCATCATGACTATGAGGAATTCCCATAAACTCGAAAATTGCCTTCACACAGGCTGCTGCCAGAATACTGCTAGTACCAAGTCCACTTCCCTTAGGAACATCTGTAACCTCTGTATCCATCGCGAAGCCGCCACCCAGCCTATCAAGAATCTCTTCCAAGCTGCCACCTTGCATTGGAATAATTCCACATGCAAGAAGAGCTGCCTTCTGCAAAACAAATGGATCATATGGATCGCCAACCGACTGTAATAGTTCAATCTTGTCAAACTCACCATGCGTATCCATATCACGACTGTCAAACACAATCTTCTTCTCATCAAGACGCTTCAATGTCACCTCAACAGGAAGCTTTCCATCTAATAAAATAGCTGCGTTTAACACCGTACCACCATGCTCATTACAATATGGTGGTGTATCACTCCAGCCTCCGCCCCAGTTCACTCGAAGCGGAAGCTGTACTGTATGCTTGTCACACTGAATCTGACAAGTCTTATTCTCTTCTAAACGGTCCAAATTACTCTGTAAAACTGACTGACCAATTGCCTTAAAGCATTCACCAATCTCAGCTTCACCCTCTGTACCGCCTAATGTATAACCAATATAATAATGAAGTCTTGCTGCCTCGCTCAGTGACGCATCTGCAAGCTGTCTGTCAAGCCACTTACGCTGTACCTTGGTAAGACTTGTAGTCTGAAGAACCTCCCTAGCCTCACCAACCGGTCTTCCGGCTTCTATCAGCTTTGCAATACGGTCCATCTGCACAAGTTCATTCATCCTCTTATCCCAAGCAATCAGTGCCTCGGCATCTGCATGATTGAATCCTGAACAAAGACTTACTCTCTTACTGCTACGCCATGCTGTCAAATCTCCTCTACCCTGTGTCAATTCATAGAGATTTAATGCTGCCGCAATCGCCTCTTGAATCGTATCACATACAGGATACAAGTCAGCTTGCCATAAGGAATGATCTCTTGAAGACCACACCTCATCTACTTCAATTTTATTATTTAATAGAAAATCCTTTAATGTACTACCTAAGAATCCGCATCCATCCTCTAAAATTCCCTTTGGATTATCTAGAATACCATAGATTCTCGCAACAAATTTTCCATCCTTCTGCTTTAATCCATGCAGAACTACATTCGATGGAATCGTCTCATCATGAATATCTACATAGGACAGTAATACATTATCTCCAATCGTTGCCCCCTGATGTACAAGGCTTACCTCTAGATAACAATCCTTACCACAAGAAGCACCGCTGGACAACACGCTGTTATAACCCGCAACATGCTCAGCCTCAATACTGGAATTGGCACACTTACTCCATCCCAAATAGCTATACTGCCCGATATCCTCTGACATCAGATGCATAATTTCTCTAGTTGTACCAAAGTGAATAAACTTTGTAGGGGCAAGTCTAAGCAGCTTCATACGGAAAGGTCGAAGTGCTTCCCACACCCTTGTTCTCGCTTCAGTCAGCTCCTCGCAATACTCACCCTCTGGCTTCTCTAAATAGAAAGCTTCCAGTGTAGAATCCGATGCTAATGGGAAAAAGAAATCCCCGTACAAAGATAAACGTACTGTATCATTCACGTAACGGTCATATAATTCCCTACTAAACTGTCCCTGTTCCGAAATCAATCCATATAATGAATTCAGCATCTGTGAAGAAAAGATAACTGCTCCCGTATCAATATCTACACACTCCTGCTCATTGACCGCTCCCTTGGCCTTCAAGGTCTCTACCGTCTGCTTATGTAAAAACTGTGCTACATTCCCATCATCACCAGACAAGAAAACACCATGATTCTTACCAGTCTCCACATGCTCCTTAAACGAAATCGCAGCGGCACCCTCACCAGAATAATCAATCAACAAAGGATTGAACAATAACAAAACATCACCGGACAACAATAGCATACCCTCTCTAATACGAGATGGCACACTTGCCATAGCAATCATAAACTCATCAAATAAAGTAGATGCCCGACCATTAGGCAACTCATGCGGTACTGGTGAAAACAGCTTACCAAGCGCTGAGTACTGTGGCACACGCTTACTGTCACCACCACTATGTATAACAAGGATACGCAATCCCTCAAATACAGACTCTGAGTCCCTGCCTGTCTGCTGTGCAATATAACGAATTACATTCAATGTAGCTCCACCACTACCAACTCGCTTTCCGTCCGGGTCTGGTAACACTGCAAAGTGCGTCCCTTCTGGTAAAAAACCAGCCTCTCTACGCTCCTCTAACTGCATACGGAATCCCTGTGCCTGCTGCTCATTAGACGCTGTCAGAATCACATAATCCCACTTAGAAAAATTAGGTACTGTCATAGCGCGCTTATAATCAGCCCACGCATCCTGATAAGATTGTGATAAAAATAATGGTATAATTGTATTTGACATAATATAAACTCCTACTCATTCATTTGAGGAAAAACTCTCTCATTTTCCAATCTACCACACTCTAATTTTGACGTCAATTCATGTTGTTCTTAACATCAAAATAGCACATCTTTTCTATCGAAAAAGACATTCAGATACTTATATTATCCAAATGCCTCTTTACTACATATGATATGTTTTCGTATCTACAAACTATCTTTCAGCTCTCATAGGATTATTTAAGAAATCCTCATAAGATAAACGGATACCTTCTTCTAACTCTGTCTTATAAGTCCAACCAAGCGCCGCACTCTTCGAAACATCCAAAAGCTTTCTTGGTGTTCCGTTTGGCTTAGAAGTATCCCAAAGAATCTCTCCTTCGTATCCTACAACCTTAGCAACAAGCTGTGTTAACTCTTTGATTGTAACTTCCTTACCTGTACCTGCATTTACAGTTTCATTACCGCTGTAATTATTCATCAGGAATACACAAAGGTCAGCCAAGTCATCTACATATAAGAACTCTCTTAATGGGCTTCCATCACCCCAGCATGTAACTGTAGGAAGTCCCTGCTCCTTCGCCTCATGGAAACGACGAATTAATGCAGGCAACACATGACTGTGTGTCGGATGATAGTTGTCATTAGGTCCGTAAAGGTTTGTTGGCATCAATGAAATATAATCCGTTCCGTACTGAGTATTTAAAAACTCACAATACTTCAAACCTGAAATCTTAGCAAGTGCATAAGCCTCGTTTGTCTTCTCAAGCTCTGAAGTAAGTAAGCAGCTCTCCTTCATAGGCTGTGGAGCCATACGAGGATAGATGCAGGATGAACCTAAGAACTCAAGCTTCTTACAACCATTCTTCCAAGCAGAATGAATTACGTTCATCTCTAAAATCATATTGTCATACATAAAATCTGCAAGTGCACTCTGGTTCGCAATAATACCGCCAACCTTAGCTGCTGCAAGGAACACATACTCAGGCTTCTCAGCTTCAAAGAAAGCCTCTACCTGATCCTGACGTGTAAGGTCAAGCTCAGCATGTGTTCTAGTAATAATATTGGTATAGCCCTGACGCTTTAATTCGCGAACGATTGCTGAACCAACCATTCCACGATGTCCGGCTACATATATTTTCGCATTCTTCTCCATCATAATATATACATCCCTTCTATTTCAATCGGACAGGAATATCCTGTCCGAATCACATATCCTGCTGTCAGAAATTAGTTCTGAGTAGCTTCCTTAATAGCTTTTTCACGCTTAGCTAACTCTCTGTCATGCTTAGCCATAATCTCAACTAACTGCTCGTAGCTTGTCTTCTGTGGATTCCAGCCAAGAACTGTCTTAGCCTTTGTAGGGTCACCCCAAAGATTATCAACATCTGTAGGACGATACCACTGCTCATTTACGCAAACAAGCATCTTACCTGTCTGGGCATCATAACCCTTCTCATCAATACCTGTGCCTTCCCAACGAATCTTGATACCATTTGCTGCGAAAGCCTTCTCTGTGAAGTCTCTAACTGTATGTTGCTCACCTGTAGCGATAACGAAATCGTCTGGTGTCTCCTGCTGAAGAATTAACCACATACACTCAACATAATCCTTAGCATATCCCCAGTCACGAAGAGAATCCATATTACCAAGCTCTAAGTGATCCTGTAAGCCCTCTGCAATACGACCTGCTGCAAGTGTAATCTTTCTTGTTACGAAGTTCTCGCCTCTTCTCTCTGACTCATGGTTGAAAAGAATACCATTAACAGCGAACATACCATATGCCTCACGATACTCCTTTGTAATCCAGAAACCATACTGCTTAGCTACAGCATATGGGCTGTATGGATGGAAAGGTGTTGTCTCTCTCTGAGGAACCTCTTCAACCTTACCATATAACTCAGATGTAGAAGCCTGATAGAACTTTGTCTTCTTCTCCATACCAAGAATTCTCATAGCCTCTAAGATACGCAATACACCGATAGCATCAACATCACCTGAATACTCTGGTACATCGAAAGAAACCTGTACATGTGACTGCGCTGCAAGATTGTAAATCTCATCAGGCTGAACTAAATTAATAATACGAACTAATGAAGAAGAATCTGATAAATCTCCGTCATGTAATGTAATTGCATTCTTTGCAATCAAATGATCAATTCTAGATGTGTTAGCAATAGATGCACGACGTGTAATACCGTGTACCTCATAGCCCTTCTCTAAAAGAAACTCTGCTAAATAAGAACCATCCTGTCCTGTAATACCTGTAATCAACGCTTTCTTCATAATTATTTCACCTTTCCTTAATACGCCTCTTGCGTTATCTTTCACTATATTAGTCTGACCAGCTGTCGCTCTCTCAGTTGCAAAGGCTATTATACATAAGACTTTACAACTGGTTTAGGGTTAATATTGTCTTTTTTGTGGATTATATTGACTTTTACTTTTGACTGTTATAGTCTAATTCCATAGGATTACTATATAGGAAACATCAAAAACATACAAGTTTCTTACTATAAATAAATGATTTTGCACAGAAAGGAATCAAATATGCCAGTTTCGCTTTTTACAGGCTCCACCGTAGCCTCCAAACGAATCATCTATACAGCCTCTGATTTTGCTAAGTTCAATCTAATCTTTTTACAGGAAACCGGAGAACTGACCGCACAAAAGCCACATATCAGCAAGCGTGAAGGTCTCAACTCCTATCTTTTTCTTATGGTAGAAAATGGCTCCGGCAGCATCACCTATGGTGGAGAAACCTACTCTTTAAGAGCTGGCGACTGTGCCTTTATTGACTGCCGACTTCCCTATAGCCACCAGTCCTCCATGGAGCTTTGGACCTTAAAATGGGTACACTTCTATGGAAACTCTGTTAAAGGAATCTATGATAAATATGTGGAGCGCGGGGGACAATGTTGTTTTAAAACTTCACATCCCGAAAAATTCCAGACTGTGCTGACAGCCTTGTACGATATTGCCTCCTCCGAGTCATATATCAAGGATATGGAGCTGAACGAAAAACTAAACGCCTTACTAACGCTTCTTATGGCAGAAAGCTGGCATCCTGACGTGCAGGGCATGGGCACACGCAAAAAGAAAGACCTCCAGGAGCTTCGTGCCTACCTTGATGAACACTATCAGGAACGAATCACACTGGACGATCTTTCTGAAATTTTTTATATTAACAAATTCTATCTTACCCGCATCTTCAAGGAGCAGTTTGGTGTCTCCATCAATAACTATCTCCTACAGGTGCGCATTACTCACGCCAAGCAGCAGCTTCGTTTCTCAGATATGCCTATCGAGAAGGTCGCCTCCGAAATCGGCGTGGAGGATGTCCGCTACTTTACCCGCATGTTTAAGAAGGTGGAAGGCATGACACCAGGGGAATATAGGAAGAGGTGGTGATTATGCCACCTCTGGGTCATCGTCAACCCCAAAAAGTCCTAACTGATGTGATAGCCATACATCAGTTACATCATCCGTATAAGCCTTCTGCAGTGCTCCTAATATCTGTCCTTTCTCACCATCTGTTAATTCAATTGTAAGACTCGCGAAATCCTCCGGATTATTCTGAAAGACTTCATGACATTTCTCTACGAAGCTACATACTTCATCTGTAAAAATATGACCCTTTTCTCTAAGAAGCATTACAATATTATTTGCCGAATAACCAATCTTCTCCTCCTCTATGAACTTCTTTCTCCAATCACTGGAAAGTTCTGATAAATCTAATGGATATGCAGTTTCTGGCAAATATTTGATAATTTTCTCTTTCAATTCATCATTAAGTGACTCTTGATTCAAAAGATCTCTTATTTCTTCAAAACCTCCCGCTCTTTTTCCAGCTACATTAGGCAACAAATACCTTAAGTAATAATTTTCCACAAAAGCATTGATACAATCATCTTTCAAATATTCCTCTACAAGCGCTGGTGCTATTTCTCTTATCATCTCCAAATGTATATCATTACTTTCAATACGACGTATCAAAATATGCATATTGTCTCTATTAGGTTCAAAACTCTTTGTCTCCCAAATCTGTTTCAACAATTCATCATTATCTGCGTATCGAGATATATACTTGATTTTATAGGGTTCATCTCCCAAATAGTTCAAACCTAACAGCACATATAATGCATCTTCATCCTCTTGTAATGCGTTAAATAGTTCCGCTTTATGTTTGAAAATATACGCCAGGAAAGGTTCATCTTCCGGAAATCTCTCTTCATCATCTTCATCTAATATACCACGCCCTTCACCTTCATATCCAATATCCGTATAGAACTCAGTAATCAAGTCATATCTGCCCGCTCCCTTCAAGGCATGCACAACATATTCCATTATGTAATCTTTTTGTTTCTCATCTTCCCACTCGAATAAATCCTCTGACCACGCAAGCACCGCCCAATTCTCTTTAGCAGTCCCTTCTTGCAGTTTATATATTATCTTTTTCTCTTTCTCCAGACAAGAATCCGCTACACAATACGTTCGTCCCCACCATACATCCTGCTTATCTTCTACTGCCGCAAGCATATAATTAATAATGGATTTGTTAACCAAAGCACGAGAATGATACTGGAACTCATGTAATGACTCAGATAACCTATTCCATTGCTTCAAACTTACTACTGTATTAAAGTTCAAATCTTTTGTATGTTTATTTTCTTTAATAGCATATCGATAATTTCTAAATAAAATTTCTTCCTTACCTTCCGCAGTTATAATGCTTATATATTGTAAATAATCCTTTTCTTCAATATATTCATAGCGTATCAAGTCATCCAACATGCCATATTCTCGATGTTTCTGCAATTTTTCCCAATATTGTATGTCCATCGATAATTTTTTCTTCTCTTCTCTCGTTAATTCTTCTATATATCCATGATACCCTTTACTAAGCTTCTCCTTTCTTTCCTTTTCTTCTTTTTTATCCACCTCAACTTTCCACTGCAAACCTCCATAAATATAACCTGCTTTATTTTTCAGTAATGCATAATCCTGCGGAAACACATTTTTATATATGACCATACACATTATTTTCATGGCGCTAAAATTTTCTCTTCCCAATTGATCATATCTGTTAAAAATGATGTTAAATTCATTTGCAATATTTTTAAGCATTCTATAATCATCCAAATGATCACTACAGAATCCATCCAGCAAACCAACCTCTTTCTTTTCCAAAAAACGCAGCCCCGGACACATCTTTTGCAATTTTTCCCATACATTATCCTTTCCAACACATGACATCACAGGCAGAATCATATCAAAAAACTTTGTTCTCTCCCAGCCGTTATTCTCAAACATACTGTCCTTCACCAAATAGAAAAATTTTACCTTTCTTATTCGATTCACGTTTAAAAGGAAGTTAATCTCTCGCAATTGCTCAAATATCATAATATTGTCATATCTATCTAAATCTTCGATAATCAACAGTCTAATCCTTTGCTTATTTAACAAATATACGATTTCATCCATATATGTATCCAGCAATGCCTTTTCTACACCATTTTGACTATTCTCGACCGCAACTGTATTATCTCTAAAAGTACATGAAATCTTATCGGGAAACCAACCTTTAGGTAATTGATTAATCACTCTGCATATCGCAAATATAATTCCTGCTAATAAAACTGTAAACATCTTTAACTGAACCGTATTCTCATAAAAAAGCGGAAAGGCGTCATGCCTTCTAACCTCCTCAAAAACGGACAACTGAGGAATTGCAACAAAATAAAGTCCACCTAGCATCAAAAAGAAAACCAATAAATAAAGACTAAATTTTACATTCTCTCTTAAATGCTGCTTTGTATAAATTCCAGAACCACTTATTGTATGCGAATCCAATTGGCATATAATTTGGTTCAACAGTTTCTTTTCTAGCGCATCAATTTCTCCACGTTTCTTCTCATGCCTAAAATTTCTAAGTGAAATTCGTAAACATTTCTTACCTAGTATTATTCTATATCTCTTTAAGAAAGTCTCGATTACACTTGACTTGCCAGTTCCATACTCACCTGTAATCGCCACATTGCAAACGGTTCTATCCCACATTGCACGAAAGAAAAATTTATTATATTCCTTAAAATCCCTTCTTTTCAAAATCACAGGCGCCAGTGATTCTAATTTAACTCTTCGCTTCTCTTTTTCCTCACTCATTTATGTCATTCCTCTTCAGTAATATCTTTATGTAAACTAACTATAGTAAAAAAACAGGTAGAAGTCAAACCCTTTGACCACTACCTGCATTAATTGTCAGTCTCTTAATCCTTATAATACTGGGCATACCACTGTGCGAACTTACGCAAGCCTTCTCGCAAACCAGTAGATGGCTTAAAGCCAAAATCACGCTCCAACGCCGATGTATCCGCATAGGTAATCGGCACATCGCCTGGCTGCATTGGTACTAGCTCCTTGTGCGCCTCAAAATCATAATCCTGTGGTAATACACCCGCAGCCATCAGCTCCTGCTGCAAAATATCTACGAAATCAAGCAAGTTCTCTGGCTGATTATTACCAATATTGTATACTGCGTATGGTGGAATCGGAAGTCCATCCTCACCCTTCTGACAAGCCGGCGCCTTCTGCATCACACGTGAAATACCCTCTACAATATCATCTACATAAGTAAAATCTCTCTTACAATTACCAAAGTTAAAAATCTGAATCGTCTTACCTGCACGAAGCTTGTCCGTGAATCCAAAGTAAGCCATATCCGGTCTACCTGCTGGTCCATATACAGTAAAGAATCTAAGACCGGTAGATGGAATATCGTAAAGCTTTGAATAAGCATGTGCCATAAGCTCATTCGACTTCTTTGTCGCTGCATATAAAGATACCGGATTGTCTACCTTATCATCTGTAGAATATGGAATCTTTGCATTGGAGCCATATACACTAGAGCTTGAAGCATACACCAGATGCTCTACCGGGAAGTATCTGCATGCCTCTAATATATTGTAAAAACCAATCATATTAGACTCAATATAAGCATCTGGATTCGTAATCGAATAACGAACCCCCGCCTGTGCTGCAAGGTTTACAACCACCTGTGGTCTATGTTCCTCAAACATACTGAAAATCAATGCCTTATCTGCAATACTTCCTTTCACAAATGTAAATGCAGAATTCTTATTCAACTCCTCTAATCGATGCTCTTTCAAGGATACATCATAATAATCATTCATATTATCAATACCTATAAGCTTCACTGTCGGAAAATCTGCCAGTAATCGCTTCACTAGGTTAGAGCCGATAAATCCTGCCGCTCCTGTAACCAATATTGTCTTACCTGTTAAATCAATACTTTGTTTTGCCATGTCTCTCTCCTTAGATTTTATTTTTTCACACTCTATACATATAGCGCAAATCAAAGTAAAAAGCAAGAACAACCCATCAGTTGACGGGTTGTTCCTTCTTATAATTATGAAAATGTAAACTCTTAAATATATGAACCATCCAACATACTGCTATCGCACTCAGATACCCAATCGCATCAAATACGATATCTTCCATCAACGCATAGCGCTGTGGAATGAACATCTGATGAAACTCGTCAAAGCAACTATATGCAAAGCAAATCGCAATCGCACCAAAAAGCTTCCTATGATAATGCTCCTCATCACATCGAATTGCCCAGAACGCTATCACACCAAGCATACCATATAACACAATATGTCCCCAGTCGCGTACCGTAAGTCCCATAATCCACGGTTGGCATGATAAATATTGATAACCTGACATCTCTTGAATATTCAGCATAACCGCAATTCTCTCTGTAAGCTCTACAGACGGCCGACCCGGCTGATGGGATAATAAAAAGATAGCAAACATACTAACCATTACCAGTCCCACACAAAGAAAATGCTTTTTCCTCATACATATCACTCCATTTCTGTCTTGATATGTATTATTATATTACATTTATCAGAATTTATTCAATATTTTCAGAATATTTACTCAATATATTCCTGATTAAAATAAATACCACGGAACGCATCTGCCTGCTCCGGTGTCGCAAATTTAATCACAAGCTCAGAACGCACAGCCTCTAAAATACCTACTGGCATAATCTGGTGCTCCTCTTCACCCTCTGCAAAAGTCTTCTCAATCGAACCAAGCGACTCACCATCTACGGTAATCTCACAGCTGTTATCTCCAGCAACAAATCCAAAGTCAATACCCAATAACACGTCCTCCAGCTCAAAGCCTGTCATTGTATAGATATAAGTCTCTCCATCTCTTGTGAAATTATCCACAGAATACCATGCAAAAGTCTCAAAATACTTTGCCATATCACTCAAAGGCTCTACCTCACTGCTATCATAGCCTGTATACGCCTTAACCTCTGCATCAATCACCTCTGATAACAAATATGCATAGAGCTGATGCCCGGTGTCATTCGGATGAATACCATCATCTGTCAGTTCGTCAAACTCTGCATACTCTCCACTCGAAAAGCCCTCTATCGCATCTACCACTGGAATATCATAGTGCTCTGCAATCGTCTGAATCCTCTGTGCCTTTTCAATATATCCTGCACTTGTTGCTTCAAGCATTGCAATCATAGAACACTTCGGATAACCATCTCTAACCGCCCTAATAATTGGCTCATAGAACACGTCTATACTCTCAGCGCTATCCTTCTCTCCGTAGCAAATCAACGCCAAATCATACTCTATCTCATCATTAAGCATCATCAGATTTGCATATCCTGCATAAGCAGAGCTATCTGCCAACGCAAGATTCGTAATATTAACCTCTATCTGATATACCTGCTCCAGATATAGCTCAATCGTCCTCACCCAGCTGTACTCAGGCTTAGTAGCGCCATACGCTGTCGCTATCGTATCTCCTACCACCAATATATCAACATCAAAACCATCCTTGAGCTTCTGATAGAAGGAATCCTCCTTCTCCAGCTCCGCTCTACGAATCGCCTCTTCTTCTGCTGCCTTCTGGGCTGCTTCTATGGCTTCCTGCTCCTCAATCTTCCTCTCGGCATCTACCTGAAGCTTAACCTCTTCCCAATGTGCCTGTGTCTGCTGCTCCTCCTGCAGATAGTTATACATCATGTATACCAATCCTGCAATCAGCAATACCGACAGTATCACAAATAAAATATTCCACTTGGTATTGTAGTGAATCTTCTTAACCTCTTTTTCTTCCATATCTTTTTTCATATCACTCTCTCCTCAAAACTAAAACAATAAACCAATAGGTATATTATCATAGATTGGGGAAATTTGCTAGGAAAAGCGGTTAAAAAAAGAGTCTCAAGTCATCATAATCCTTGCGAGTACCAATGTCATAACGCTTACCAGGCATCTCAAAAGCGTAGACAGGATAGTTCTGACACATCCACATAATCAATCCCCCCGGTGCATCTGCACTGCAACCACTCTCCAAAGCCTTATCAATCAAAGCAAGGTCACTCTTCGCATAGATATAAAATGGTGGAATCGCCCAGTGACTCTTTGGCTCCTGTGGCTTCTCTTCCATAGATAACATCTTATCTGTATCGTCAATCTCTGCAACGCCTGTCTTGCGAAGCTTCTCCAAAGCTTCCTCATAATGACGCATAACACAAGTAGCCTTCTTCTCCTCAAAATACTTTGCAAATGAACCAAGCGAGAAATCAAGCAGATTATCTCCTGCCAAAACCATAAGGTCGTCATCTATACCTACCTCATGAATTGCAAGTGATAAATCCTTTACCGCACCCAAACGCTTCTCATTGCATACAGAGCCGTCATCTACGATTACGACTTCCTTGCTTAATTTACAATTCTTCTTCCAATTCTCAAAATGCTCCACAAACTTATGATTACTTACAATCACATACTTAGATACATCCACTGTTGCATCCACATCTTCAAGAATTCTGTCGAGAATACTCTTTCCACCAACCTCTAATAATGGCTTAGGGAAATTCTCTGTTAAAGGATATAATCTTGTGGCATATCCTGCCGCTAATACTAAACATATCATGATAACTTCACTCCATCTGCTGATTTACAATAACATATTGCAAAAGAATCCTTTCGTTCCGGGAACTGCGCTAAATATCGCTCCGTAATAAACGCCGTAATCTGCTCCTTCTTAGAAGGGTCAACAATCGCCATCGAACAGCCATTAAAGCCCGCTCCTGAGAAACGACCGCCATAGATACCATCGCATTCCTTCATAATCTCATACAAAGTACTAAGCTCCTTCGAACCCGTCTCATATACATGAATCGAACTGTAACCCGATTCAAACACTAGCTTTCCAAATGCCGCTAAGTCTCCCTGTCTCCATGCTTCAACGCCTTTCAAAACTCTGGCATTCTCTTCATAAAAATGCTGTGCACGCTTACTCCAATTCATAGGCATCTTATCTTTATATTCATAATAAATTCCTACAGGAACATCTCTCAAATGAGCCTCTTCAAACTTACCGTAATCCATGCCCGCATATGCCATCATCGCGTAGGCAGCACTCTTACACTCATCAACTCGTGTATTATATGCCGAACCAGCAAGCTTACGCTCTACGCCAGAGAAAATAATGGCAAACTCATATGACGGCATATCTGTTCCTGCCTGCACCAGCTCTGTTGAATCATCCAATGTATCGAGGAACAGCAGCTTGTCCTTACGGGAATAAATCTCACAGCTCTGGTCAAGCTTTCCAACATTCACACCAATATAATCACGCTCTTCCGCCTGCGCTGTCTTTACCATATCAAGCTGTGACATCGTAATATTATTCGCACTACATAACGCCAACATATAAGTAATAATCACTGCTGCCGACGATGACAAACCACCTACTGGCAATTCACCACGAATCACGCCCTTGATACCGCGAGTCACATCATACTTCTGCCTTAATGTCACAATCGCACCTTTGATAAAATCCCCCCACACGAATTCTCGTGTAAGCTCATCCTTCATCGAAAAGCACGCAGTCCCCGGATAATTGCAACTATATACCTCAATCATACCATCATCTGTCGGTGTAAAAATCATCTCTACACCCTTATCTATCGCAAAGCCTGTTACTCTACCAAGCTGATGGTCTACATGCGCCCCCAAAGGACAAATACGATATGGACAAAAAACACGTTGCGTCTCTGTTATATCAGGAAACTTCTGTTTAAATAATTCCGCTGCTGTCATGCCACACCTCATCCCTTATCTCTTATTAATGTCAAATATACATTCACATAATAATAAATTACTAAAATGTATGAAATGAGTCAATACTGCTTCATACTAAAAATAGAGTCTTAGGCTAAAACAACCTAAGACTCTACATCCATCTCTTTATTCTTCTTTTGCCTTCAACTGCGCCTCAAGCTGAGCTATCCTTCGCGCAAACTCTTCCTCTCTCTGTGAAAATTCTTCTCTCTGCAACGCAAACTCTTCCTCTCGCTTTGTAAATTCTTCTTCTCGCTGGAAAAACTCTTCCTCACGTTCCTTCAACTCCTGCTGCAGCTTCTCCGCCATCTCAGCCTTACGATAAATATCACTTGGTAACTCCAATACTGATTTCGTCACTTCGAATACCTCCTCTGCATAGTACTGCTGCGAATGAAATACTCGCTCCGCCGCAAGATTGATAAACTTCACATAATCCTTGTACTCCAGGCTTGAAATATTCCCCGCCTCGTACTCTTCTTCTAAGATTAATATAAGTCTTTTGACATACTCTGTCAATTCGTTTTCCTGTATCGGATTCCTCTTGGAATTCACCCTCGGGCGAAAGCTCAATAGCTTAAACGGTATAAACATCGTCAGATGCTTCTCTCTGATATCCTCCAACGAATACTTCTGAATCCTGATTGTCGGCACTTCATATCTGTGATTACTTCCATCTGGAAAAATGACATTACAAATCAGTTTGTCTGGAAGTTTATTATTACACTGGGGATATAATACTGTAGAATTCGGGAAATGCAATGTAAACACATTCGGCGCATCCATCTGAATCCCATGGCGCAACGCTGTATGAAAATCGTACTCTATCATTCGAACCACCATGTCACTGTCATTCGTCATCTGACACTCCAAATGGTATAAATCCTTCTCCGCCACTAGCCATATGTCCACTCGAAATGTAAAAACTCGTGATTTTGACATTTCATCCCCTCATAATAAGGGTTGATTGCTAAATCACGAGTTACTTGTCTTTATTCTCCTTTTGCCTTCAACTAATCTAGTCTTCCACTTCACCAATCCATGACATATCCCAAGCGCCACCATATATCCCACTGCATCCATCAATAAATCCTGTATCTGGAAATCTCTCCCTGGAATAAGCATCTGATGCACTTCATCAAATATACTATAAATCAAACAAACCAAAATCCCCCAGCATAACTTTCTAGATATCCGCTTTTCATCCTTCAAAACCAGAAATACTGCAATACCCAGAAGCCAATATAGGAATATATGAGCAAAATTTCTAATGCCAAGCTTCGTAACAGATAAAATTATCCCTAACAATATATACACAATATCCATCAAATGAAACTCTGGCTTCACTTCAACAGCTTCCGCCTTCTCTTCCTTCTTAATCTCGTGCTTAGCATCCTCTACATTGCTTACGACCTGCTTAGATACCTCTTTGGATACCTCTCCATCCTGATGCGAGAAGTAAAAAATCACTCCCATCACCGATAACATAAAAACAAAATATAAAAGCCTAATATTAATGAAATGTTTCATGCTCTCTCCCTCTCTATTACTCTCCTCGAAAAATCAGTTTCATAAAACAAAAAATTTATCCAAAAGCAGCCGGAATATTTATAACTTCCGGCCACATAAGATTTCTTAACTATTTAAAATTCAAATCCATCTTCTCATATATCTTTTTATACACATGAATTTCTTCAACACTGATATCCTTTATCATATCCTGTTTATCTTCGCCGGTCTTTAATACCAAACCTTTGAATCCCCTAATCATCCATGCGGCCAAAAGTAGATATGGTCTTTTTTTCAACCATGTATATCTTTTTTCCATATATGAAATAGGTGGAAACCAAAACCAATGTTTTAGCATCTTTTGATTTACTTCTTCCTCTGAGATACTCTCTTGCGCAAATTTATGCCAAATATCATTTTGACCTTTTCCATAAATCCCTGCATTCAACATATATTCGAAAAGGTCATCATAAAATCCACTAGACTCTTCTCCCTCTAACCAAATCTTAGACAATTTCTCCATATGTTTTGCAAACGTTAATATTCCACAATCTATCAACTCACGCTCTATTATCTCACGATTCATTTCCTCTTGGAACTTCTGATTGTATACATAAATATCAACTAAATTGCGAATACCGCATCCTTTCATAGCAAAATGCTTTGCCATATGAGCCATCATATATACATAAAACTCTTCTTTTGAAAAATCATATGTATATTGACACCCTTCTTTTAAAACTCTTTTCGATAAATCTTTAAAATACTCATACTGCGCAACATCTACTGTCTTATCATATAGTGCTCTATGTAACTCTACACACATATATGGTCTCTTCATGTATACATCATGTAATTCTATTGTTTCTTCTTTCTGCAAAGAATAACCTCTTTGACATAGTACATTTGCTGCTCTAACCATATCCTCTTCGTGCACCAACATATCTATGTCACTCATCTCGCGCATCTCTGGTGCCGGATAAATAAACTTCATCACTGCACCCTTTAATACCTGATTGGTAATTGCCTGTTCTTCAAATATTCTTTCCAATTCCTTTAGTTCGTTAACCTGCATTAAAGTTTTCGATACACTGTTAAGCACGAGTTGCTTAAGTACAGGAATGTACTTCTCTTCTATTTTTGTTTTTAACAATGCCCCCAACAACATATAATTCATGTGATTCCTGCGTGATACACTTATAATATCTTCAACAGAAATATCATCTGGTATTTCTGCAACCAACTCATTATGCAATTGCGCTTTTACAAGCTTTGCCAGATAATCAGCCAACTTTGTCATCTATTCTCTCTCCCTTATACTCTTGCATAAAAACATTGCACTCTCAAATGATTTTCATTCTTTTGTTCTTTCTTTTCAGCACAATACCAAAAATAATTCCTCCTACTACGCCTCCCAAAGTATTAAAAAAAAATCCAACAACTGAAAATCTCTTAATTTCAAGAATAATTGTGAAAATTCAATACATATAGAACAGTTCAAAGCACATTTAACTGATACCTTTACTATATCCAAACACTGAAGTTTATGAGATTCGTAAATCTAATTACTAAAATTCATAAAATCAACCACGTATAGGGAACTATAAAATATAATTCTCTATTCCCTCTGCATTAATCTCTCCTGTTTGGGTAATTACCCAGCAATTTCCTATTGGATTAGAAAGTGCAATTGCATAGAACGGTCCACATAATATCGTTATATACAATATCATAAAGAAACAAAAATCCATTCTTTGCATTCCTTCTATACATTAAAAATACCCTTTTTCCAACTGATCCTTCTTAAAAGCACATACTGTAAGACATTTATAGCATCGAATACACTGACTAGCATCTACTACCGGATATAAAAAACCTTCTTCATCTGGCTCCATTGAAATCGCCCCAACTGGACATACTGCATAACACGCAGAACAACCACAACAATTCTCTCGTTTTTCATAAATCTCTGGCAATTTCTTTTCTACAACTCTATCATTTTTCGGTTTAATGTCCTCATTTTTATATCTTGTGGATTCATGTAATATATTTTTATCCATCTTATCTTTACCCTCTTAAAACTAAATTTTCAGTATTTTTTTTACATACTTCGTCATATGTGTAACTCCAAGAACACGTTTCACATACGAAATAGCCTTTCCTTTTAATGTATTATCTCCATACTTTTGGGAAACAAACTCAAATCCTTCTTCAAAAAAATCAATCCAAAATTGTTCTCTATTCGATGGTCTAAAACTTGGCTTAACCAAATTAGGTTGCATAAACTGTTTTATATCAACTTCTCTTACTTCAAGTTCATCCTTTACTGCATCAAATATTGTTTTCCCCTTCTCGGTATTCAAAATCACTAATGAACAACCTCTGTCATCATTAAAATCTGCATTCTGCGCATCTATTCCCCATGCGTCAGCTATAGTAATATCCGACTTTCTTTCAATATTTGAATACGGACATTGATAGCAAGATGGTCGTAATGAATAATGTTTATAAAATATAGCTCTATAATAATCTGCAACCCTTCTTTTACCATTTATAACAACTGTTTCGAAATGAGACATCCATCCGTATCGTTTATCTCTAAAATTAACACTTTCTACTTTCCCTTTGTACTTACTTTCCATCCAATCTAGGAAACTACCCCAAACCTTCGGACTCGGTACACCATGACATACAATATCGATTGTAAACAATCTGTCATTATATTCATTGTTTAAACTGGCTTTTAATCCTGCAATTTGACATCCCGTTCCCGAAAAAAGAACTATATCCTGTTTTTCTAAATCCGCTTTCACCTGAGTAAAGCATTCTCTCATATCACTTTGTACATATTTGCTACCTAAAAAAGCATCACGTTCTAACTTTGTTGTAGCCCTTCTATGCTCAGCAAAATGGTTCTCATTTACTGCACAACCATACACAATTCCTTTATCAGCAAGAATCTTGTCCGAAACAGCTGTGAAGATTCCACCACTTCTACTCTTTCTTCTTATGCTTATATCTTTATGTTTTACTATATAAGCTACCTGTACCATAAATTCCTCCACTCATCACATTGGTAATAAACTCTTTACAACCTTCTTTATTTTACTTTTTATTCGACTCTTCATCGGAATACTGCCATACTTCTTCATAATATATTTTATACCAAACTGTTGATACTCGTTCCAAAAACGTTCTCTTGTTACAGGACGTTCTGTTGGTTTAATTAGATTAGGTTGTAAGCAATCTTCTACGTTGCTCTCTCTCCACTCAAGTTCAGCTGTAATTTTATTCCAAACATCAACTCCTGCCTCTGTATGAATCAAAACTAAAGAGTTACCATCAAAAGAATAAAAATCTGGCATTACCTTATCTATTCCCCAATAATCTCCTATTGTTATATCACTTTGTCTTTCTACTGTTGCATATGGACACTGATAGCATGACGGACGCAATGCACTATGATTATAAAAAATCTTAATATAATCGTTCAAAAAAATTTCTTTCTCACCTTTTCTAACAAATGCCGTTGGTCTAATCCACCCATTTCTTTTATCTTTAAATGTAAGATAATCAAATTTCCCTAATGTATCTGCATAATTTTTCCAAAAACCTGGCGATACTGCTCCATGACATATAATATCTACAATAATAACTCGTTCTCTAAAATTATTTAATTCTGAAAACTTTCTAAATCCTGCTGCCTGACATCCCATTCCTACAAAAAGCAGTTTTTTTTGTGGATTATTCTTTAACCACTCAATTGCTTTTATATATACATTACCTGAATCACTTTGCATATATTTAGAACCAATTGCCTTATCTTGCTCATCTGCTGTCGTCACAAGCGAAAATTCTGTTTTTTGCAATTCATAATTATAACGTGAACAAACTACCGCCCATTCTTGTTTTAAAAAGAAATCAGAAATCGCTCTAAACATACCTCCTGAGGAACTTTTCATCAGTTTTTCTTTATCTTTTAGCCTAGCCGCATAAACAACTGTATCCATCTATCTTACCTTTTCTTTTTCAATTTACCAACAACCATTTCCCAACTTGACAACAGGAATTCCTTATTTGTCAACATAGCAAAAACAACAACCATAATTAATGTCAAAACATTTGTAAATAACTGATTATAGTAATATGAACAGATTGTAATTGCTCCAACAATTACTGTAATAACAAGTGTCTTTCTGTCCAAAACGACATTAACATACTTTTTTATATCGTAATAACGATATATTGCCATTGTTGCATATGCTGCTAAAGTTGAAAAAGAAGCTGCATATAAACCAAAATAATTTACAAACAACAAATTTACAACAATATTTATAATAGCTGCCCAAAAAGAGGTTTTTGCAATCTCTGTAGACTTCTTCAATGCAACATAAATTACACTATACAATCCAACTACAACCTGAAACAATACTGCTACCATAAGTATCGGTATTTGATAATACGCATCATTATACTTTTCATTAATCATTATCGGAAATACAAATGGCATACATGCTATAATTCCTATGCCTATCGCTGCAAATAGTCGAAACATCGTATTTATTGTCTTTGTCAAATAATCATCTCTATCTTCATCATTCATATGCAATGACACTGACTCTGTCCATGACATATTAAAGATGTTATAGAAAACAATGAATAACGTAGAAAATTTGTTCGCCATCGAATAAATACCATTCGCTGCGACACCTACAACATATGAAATAATAGTTCTATCTGATACACCTACTACCCACCATGATAATTGATTGGGAATCAATGGCAACGAATACCTGCTAACTTCTTTAAATAAACTCTTATCATATTTACTTATCTTGAAAAAAGACCATACCTTCTGCGATAAAATAAGATATACTATTGTAATACACTTTCCAACAATGTTGGCTACAAACATTCCATATGCGCCCCAACGGAATACTGCTATAAACAAAATATTAGCAAGTACTGTTGAAATTGCTGAAATAAAACTTGCTACCGCATACACTGTATTATTTCCTAATCCTCTAGGCAATTGCATCAGTGTATTCATAAAGATATTCAATAATACATTGATTAACAAGAACAATTTATATTCAGACGGAATAAAACTCTGCACTGCAAAATAACATACGCAAAACAAGAGCGCCTGCCAAAAATGACTAACAAACACTGTTGTAAATAATGCTGTCTGCTTCTCTTTATTTTCTCTACAATCCAGCATAAAACGGAAAAACCCGTTTTCAAACTGCCAATTAAACAACGGTACAAGAAGTGAAATATATGTACTAAACAAATCCACAATACCATATTCTTCTGGCAACAATAATGCCGTATATAACGGCAATAATAAGTAACTGACAAACTGAGTACATATTTTACCTACTGTCAATATGACGGTATTTACTGCCAAATCTTTCTCTCTACTCATTCGTTATATTATCTCCTTCACATTTCCCCCACATATCATAGTGTAGGTTTCTCTAAATAACATCCCCTCAGATTATATAACTATTTTTATAATGAATCATTCTGGTAATATACTCTTTCGACTCGTTAATATAGTTCTCCAGTTCCGCCTTATACTCACATTCCATTAATGTCGGAAATTCATCTGGAACACTACCTCCAATAGCATTTTTCTCCAATCCCATTCTAGATAACAAATCATTTACTCTTGCACCAGTACTAGAATGTGGAACCACACAGAAATTTCTACCAAATATAAGTGAAAAAACCACTGCATGGAAAGAAGTTCCAATCACATAATCGGCATTTCTAATATAAGACAAAAATTCTGCAGGACCAATATCTTTACGTACATCTGCCTTAACTCCCGGTATCGCATACGGCGTAATCACTCGAACAGATGGATTCTTTTTCTTATAAGCTTTTACTAACTCAATTACTTTTTGTGAAACCTGCGTTGTATAAATAAATATGTAATTACTTTCTTGAATATCCGGATTTGAAACACTCTCCCATTCTTGTCTATCTAGCAAGAATGTTGGATCACAAACCACCTGAATTTCTTCGCCAATCAGACGTTTTACAATATTTCCACCACTCTTTTCTCTTACTGATTTCATATCGTATCTTTTTAACAGTTCAGCCACTTCTTTTTCAAATTGTTGTGGAATATTCTCTTGTCCAAAACTAGGTCCATAAGAAAGTAATACTTTACTCTCCTCAGCAAATTTCAAATAAAAGTCATAACATATTTCCGTTTCACAGTTCCAAAGCTGGTCACTACCTGTAATAAAAGCATCATACTGTCGGTTTAGTGCCTGTAATTCGTCCTCTGTACTTACAACACTAGAATCTAACTTCAAACATTTTGTTCTAAAGTTCTTATATCGTTCTATTCTCATCTTATTCTGCTTATACATAAGTAATGAGAAAATAATATCTTTAATCTGCTTACGTGGTTTGAATAAACGTTCATCGAAATTACGATAATTCAACAAATCACAATCTACACCTTGCTTCTGTAAATAATGATATAATGCATAGGATTGAAGGATCCCTCCCCAATTCTGTGCGGAAGTATATGTTATTATTCCATATTTCATTATAAATTCTCCAATCTACTTTCTAGTATCCTTTAATGAAAATACAAAATATAATGGCATAACCATTTTGTATTTCATACATAAGGAAACTATAAACAACTTCTTATTCAACTTATTTATAGGATATTCACAAAGCACGCTATGTAACTGCTGATTCGCTACAATATTTTTCATATTCTTCATACGTTTCATCATGCTTTCTGATTTGTTATCTCTTACTTCAGCTTCTAAACAATTTCTAGCTCTACCAATAAAACTTCTTTGCGCTCTAGTTATAGCTTCTAATCCTAATTTATTCTGATTAATTCTTTCTTTAATACCGCTAAAAAGATAGCATTCTCTTTCAAACCTATCCGCACGATACTTTCTAGTAAGTGAATTTTCATTACATCTGTAATAATACATAGGTTCTGCCACTGTGCTAATCTTATTTATATATGAAAATGTCTCTAAGTGAAAAATTATATCTTCCGATATAAACTCTCTTTCTGATTTAAAAGATAACATATTGTCTATTAATAATGCTCTACGATATAAACATCTCCACACACTCATATTCAAATCTACATCTAATTGTGCTGAAGCAGGAGTACCTATGAGTTGAAGTAATACCTCATTAGTAACATTCTCTTTACCTTCTATTACCATATCTTTTTGGAAAAGCTTTTGCACCTTCATTTCTCTACTAGGCAACGTTTGACTTGGCATTGAACGGAAAAAACTACACATTACAACATCTGAGTTATTCTGCTCTGCACTATCTACCATTTTTTGCAACATATTAGGCGCAATCCAATCATCTCCATCAATGAAAATGACATACTTACCCTTTGCTTCTTCAAGTCCTGCATTTCTAGCACTTGATAAACCTCCATTTTTCTTATGTATTGCTCTAACATTTGAATGCTTATCACAGTAACTATCAATCAACTTAGCAGAACCATCGGTCGCTCCATCATCAACTAAAATTATTTCAACCTCTTTCAACGACTGGTCAAGCAATGAATCTACGCATTCACCCAAATAGTTCTCAATATTATATACACTCACAACAGCTGACACTAAACATTCCATATCAAATCCACCTTTATATTATTTACTAACATCCTCAGTATTTCCCTCTGGTGCAATCTTTAATGATTTTCTTGCAAACACCAATGCTACAAAGCTAAACACCAACTCATCTATGTAATACAGTGTATTAGCAGATAAACCATAAAACAATATTAATACAAGAAAGCCTACTGCATATAATGTATATTCATTGAAACTTTTCTTTCTAAGTTTTACAATCAATTTAACAAAAGTTCCTATATATATACTTAACCAAATCAATATACCTACTATTCCGCATTCTCCTATAATCTGAAAATAAATAGAATGTGCATGATAATTCCATTCACTCTCTCCTGTATACGCTACAAACGATGTATTATCAATATAATGATTATACGTTCCGTACCCTTGTCCTACGAGTGGATTATCTCTGAACATTTCCAATGCATATTCCCACAAAACATCTCTTCCATTTACAAAATTATCAGATCCACTATCAAGAAATCGATTTATTACTAATGACGTTTGTGGCACAATATAAGGAAGAATAAACAATACTATAATCCCTACCAGTACAATACCACATAATTTTGCAAATTTATTTTTTCCTCTCATAATAAAAAATACAAGCAAGAAAAATACAATAGGAACAAGAAACTCCATTCTCTTTCCTGTTAACATCAAACTAACTAGAAGAATAATAATACAGCCCAAATCAGTTCTCTTCATTTTTTTCCCAAGGAAATATTCACAAATGTAAATAATTAACCCAATTGCCATCGCAAAAGCTGCCTTGGCCTTTTCTCCAGAAATGCCATAATATGAACCACTTTGAATAGCTATTAGTGCCTTCTGTGTAGCATTTCCTGGTGAAATAGGGTACATAAAAATTCCAATAATTATTGATGCAAGTCGAGGTATCAAAACACTTAATAAAATAGATGCGGCAACCGCCAAAGCAACATATTTAAAAATTTTTAATAAGTAGTTATAAAACTTATCATCATATTTTCGCAAAATAACACATACCCCAAAACAATATAACCCCAAGTACAACAATGTGTCATTTTTGCTTATACTCCAACCCAAAGATACCAAAATAAAAATCGCTGGCAAACAGTATTTCAAATCTGATTTATAAATACTTGTATATCTGCTATGTTGTCCAAATAGTAACAATACTGTAATTATATAAATATATTCCATTTTGTACCAATTTAAAAAACCGTTTCCTGATACACAAATAATAGCCAAAAAAAATACCAATAAACTATTATATATTGTACTTTTACTAAATCTCACTCAGTTTTCACCACTTTTCTATCTAATATCCGTTTGTTCTTTTATCTTCAAACCTCTATATTCTTTTACGAATTCAATAAAACTATTAAAATCTTCAAACTCTTTATTTGTATTAGTAATATTAGACAAACACGCTTTTATATTGCCTGTTGTTTCCATTTCTGATTTATATCTAGAAGGCAAATTACTAAAATCATCTATTTTTTTCGTCCACAACCAATAATAATCATAAAAAATATCTTCCTTAGGCATTTTTCCATACCGCTCATAGTAACCTATAGCTAATTGAACAGCCTCATCTTTTTGACGCATTGTATACTTATTATAATACTCTTCTATTGTACACATAACTTTAGCTGGATTACCTGCTACAACAGAATTAGCTGGTACATCTTTAGTTACAACAGCACCAACACCTATAATAGAATTTTCTCCTACTGTAATATTTTTTAGAATTGTAGCATTCATTCCTATAAACACATTATCTTTAATAATTACTTTTCCCGAAGAACCCAGTAAATGATTATATTTATGTTTTAATACGCTCCAGTCAAAACCATGCGTAAGAATTGTAACACCTCTTGTAATTTGCACGTCATTACCTATTTCTATCATCCATGGGTACTGTTCGTCAATAAATGTATCCATAGGATTAAAAATAGTGGTACGTTCTCCTATTTTTACGCCTTTTTTCTTTAAATATTCTATGTAATCTTTTGATGAAGCCCTTTCTCCATATATTAACTTCTTAATTCTATATTTTAGAGACATTTTTTTCTCCTTCTTTAATTATTTCTCATCAGAAATAGCATAATCTAATTCTGTTCTTTCACCATTTTAATTAATAGATCCATAAAAAGTACATATTCTATCAATAACCGCTTCTCTATTCAAACGCATTTTTTGATTCACAATAGAAAAATCTATATCATCGCATTTACCAATATCATCCAATTTTTCTAACAATCTATTCCCTACACCTAAACTATTTAATAAAGTCTCAAATCTTGAATTTGTAGCATTTTTAACATGTAACATTTCATAATAAAAACTAGTATTAAATATCAATGAAAAAACCATACCATGATATGAATTAGTAAATACACATTCTGCATTCTTTATATATCCTAACCAATTAGGGACGGAAACACCCGTTAAAATAGTAGCGCCTTTAATTTTTGTAAATGAATACAAATTAATAAAAATCAGTTTTAGTCCATGTTTATCGGCATATTTTTTCGCATTACTAATCAAATTTTTATTTTCACTCATCAAAAATAATAAGACATATTTCTGTCCTTGCCTAGGTTCTTCCACAACCTCATCCCACTCTTCTTTTGATAATAACATTGTAGGATCTGGCATAACACTTGATTCTAAGCCAAGTGAATTACTTAAAAAATCTTTTGCACTATCTTCTCTTACAGTTAAAAACCGAAAATCCGAAAGATATGTTCCTATTTTCTTAACCTCAGCTACATCAATAGATGTACTTCCAAAACTAGCTGCATAACTAGTTTTCTTTTTATAATCACTAACAAAATCCAAAAAAAATGCCGAATCTTCTCCTGTGAGTCTAGAATTCCATACCTGATCACTTCCTGTAATAAAATAGTCATAGTTATTCTCAATTTGAAATAATTGATCCTTAGTATAACTCTCAGACGAAATAGTTAAATAATTGTCTCGAAAATTTCTAAATGCTTTTCTCACTTTTATATTACGAGGAATATATCTAATATTTCTGATTAATCCCTTAGGATGCTTCAGTGAGCCACCTCTAAATATACGATATGTTTTCTCTATATACTCATTCTTATAATCCACTAACTCACATTGTATATTTTCATCTTTATTAAGTACTTTTGTTAACGCATATGCCTGTAACACAGCACCATAATTATACGCTCTATGAAACGTTAATATTCCAACTCTCATTTATATTTCTCCTAATTATCCTATCATACGACATAAACATGACATAACCCCTATCGGAAAAAGCATAATAACTCTCATAACTTTTTTCTTATAAGTTATACCTTTAAGATTCCGAATCATACTATTTCGCACTGGTATGTAATATTGTTTCAAAATTTCTTTTATTTCACTTGGACTCTTAGCTGATTTGCAACATCCTACTACTTGTCCCCAAATTAGTGCTATAAAATAATCATTCAAATCTTCAGTTTTAATATTCAATTCAGTTAAATAATCAACCAATAATTTGTAATTCGGTAATCCAGACTCAAAAATAATATCCCATTTCTTAGTCAAAGAGCCCTCTACAGAAATATCGTATGTGTACAAAATTTCATCAATTAAACATACCACTCCGTCTGTTCCTAAATAATTAATTACAAACTTTAAATCCTCTCCCATGGACATCGTTTCATCAAAATAATTTTGTATCCGAGACTTAATAAATATTTTATTCCACAATGGATGAACAAATCCTTTTACCACCAACTGAGAAAAACAAGTTTGTATCAAATATGTACCATTTTTTAAACCGTGACAATAACCTCTTCTTTCGCCATTCAATGCACTTGATTCATACCCACAAATAACCATATCAACATCTTTTTGCTGTAATGCACTGAATAACTTCATACACATATCCTTATGCATTTCATCATCTGCATCACAAAAAACAATATATTCCCCCTTTGCTTGCTCCAATCCATAATTTCTTGCAGATGACACTCCACCGTTCGGTTTTGAATATACTTGTAATACAGGAAATTCCTTTTTTAATTCACAACAAACATCATATGTTGCATCTCTCGACCCGTCATCAATTACTACAACTTCTATATCTGTAAATGTCTGTTCACAAGCGCTTCTAACACTTTTAGCTATTGTTTTTTCAGCATTATATGCTGGTATAATTATGCTAATCATTTCTTGCTCCTTATATCACTTCTCAATATTCTTTATAATATCTCGTATACTTTTTCTAACAACTCCAAATGAGCCTCTAAAGAATATCCTTTTTTTACAATAGATATGCTTTCCTTTGCGCTATTCACTCTCCGATCATCATCTGTCAATAACGCTATAATTCCTCGGCTAAATCCTTCAACATCTCCAGCCTCGCAACAAGTACCGTTCTTTCCATCATGTACAATCTTCGGAATTCCACCAACATTAGTACTTACTATTGGCAAACCATATCCCATTGCATCCAACACTGACATAGGCATACCTTCATTATACGAGGGCAAAAAAAACACATCGGCTTCCCGGAGTACCTCGTCTTTTTGTACACCTCTTACCCAGCCCGGAAAAACAATGTGGTTTATTGTTCCATTGTCTTCAAATAACTTCTTGATTGCTTTTTCATCTTCTTCACTTCCTGCGCCACATAACAGAAACTTAACATCAGGAACCTTTTTCACTACTCTCTCTGCAACTGCCGGAATATCATAGCATCCTTTTCGCTTACCAAGTTCCCCTAAAAAAAGCACGATATTATTGCTATTTCTGTTTATCTTTTCCTCGAACGCATCTTCATGAAGAATACTATAATTTTCAATAATCTCAATTTTTTCTTCTTCAACAATCTGTGCTAATCGTTCTTTCCACTCTGTAGATAGCGCAATGAGTTTACTACATTTATCATATACATTTTTTATCTGCTTTTTCTTTTTCTCATTTGCATTAACAAAGAACTCATCAAAATCAGCTCCATGAATATGGTTTAAAATCGGTACTTTAAACCAAGATGCCATATAAATAAATGGCATCTTTCTATAAAATGATGGTCCAAAAGATGAATGAATATGTACTAATTCGGGCTTATCCACCAACAATACTTTTGCAAAGTGAAAGTATCCACAAATACCTTTTAATAATTTAGTAATCTTTCCTCCATCTTTATATGACTCAACATAAATTATGTTATAGTCATTTTCTAATTGTGACCCTCTATAACCATTAACAACCGCAGCAATTCCGCCTTTAACCATCGGATCCTGGACTATCATACAAACTTTTTTCATAACACATTTTCCTCAATAACTCTCTTGTAATCAAACACGCAATTTCACTATTTAACTACTTTTTCATAATACTTGCCCATACTCTCTGTTTTCTTATCAATTAAGAAATTACTTAATGCATGTTCCCTAGCCGCTCTACCCATTATTTCTCTTTTTTCTTTATCATTTCCCAATTCTACAATTGCATTTGCAACCTCATCTATCATTTGTCGCATAGGTGCCGGCTCAATCTTAATAGCCGAATCTGAGGTCGTATTTACTTTTGGCCCACCTGTATTAACAATAATTGATGGCAATGCACGACTCATGCCTTCCATCACAATAAAACATCCAGAATCTCTAAGACTGCAATTTATAAGCACATCGAATCCATCATAAAACTCTTTCATCCTACTATGTTCTACCTTCGGAACAAACTTTATTTCCTTATCCAGATATTTACCACACATCTTTTGAAGCATATTTTTATGCGCTTCGTATCCTGGATTATTCTCAGTATCTCCGAGAATAACCAATTCCCCTTTAAAACCATTCTCCATCGCTTTAACAAACGCAGAAATACCAAGTTCAAAGCCTTTCCAATAAAGCATTCTTCCTGCCATCAAGAAACGTGGTGTTCGTTCTGGTTTTTGTACAGGCTCTGGATAAAATATATCTTCTGTAAGTCCAATTGACTGAAATACCTTAACTTTATTGTGGTACTTCTTTGGTATCACTGCCTTCGTCTCTTCAGTTGTTGTCAAAATGAGCGTAGAACCTTTCATAGTTCTTGCAAAATTAGGTGTTAATCTAAAAAACACCTGTGAAGCAGTCCTAATCATTTCTACTACTCTACTCTTTGCACTCATCGGATATCTAATCACTGGTGGCGTATTCTCTCCTCCAGAAACAGGACCGTATAAAAATGGAATACCCAATTTATACATTTGTGTTGGTAATATACAGGTAACATATGTAATATGATGTACCAAATCATACGTTTCCTTACAAATCAACTGCTTCGCAACCTTTACAGCTTGTTTTTGCCACAACATATAATACAAACGTTCCAATCGATAACCAACATGCCATGAAGTATAAGGCACATCAATATATACAAATCGCGTATTAGACATAGCTCCTGGATTTTTTGCGATATAATCTTCTATATCCGCTTTATATACATGGCTTGTCATTGCTGTAATTTGATGATATTTATCTAATTCCTTAAGCCAGTTCCAACCGACTGCTCTCTCCGAACCATCATATGGACTACATGCATATACTGATGCTAAAACCTTCATTTTTATAACCTCTCAATTTCTTACTTTCCTCTAATATAAGCATTCCAAATAAATTTTGTATTGGTATGGAAATATCTCGCAAACAATCTCTTTGGATCCTGCATCAATCTATAGAACCACTCTAGATTACACTTCTGCATCCACATCGGTGCTCTCTTGATATTATCAGCACAGTAGTCAAAGCCTGCACCTACACCAAGCATTAGTCCCTTTACCTTCCCCTGATGAGCAGCCATCCATCTCTCCTGCTTTGGTGCACCAAGTCCTACCCATACGAAGTCCGGCTTTGTCGCATTAATCTTCTGTACGATTTCTACATCCTCTTCGATAGTCAGTGGTCTGAATGGCGGACTATACATACCGGCAATCTGGATACCAGGATATGTCTCCCTAAGCTTCTTCTCTAACTTCTCCAGTGTCTCCTCGGTCGCACCATAGAAGTAGTGACGATAGCCATGCTTTGCAGAGATTGCAAAGATCTCTGTCATAAGACTAGGTCCTGTCGTACGCTCCATATTCTTATGTCCACGCTTCTTACCGATAGAACTCAGCGGACCACCATCAGGTATTGCCATCGCTCCACCGTTCTGTACTCGCTGGTACTCTGGCTCCTCATATGCAGTTACAGTAGTATGTACATTTGCCACAGTGATATAGTCACCTGACAGATTCTCGATATTATTAGTAATATAGTCTAATAACCATTCCATATTAATCGCTGCAATATCTACACCCATGATATTACATGTAGGTGTCTGAGATTTATCTACTCTACGAACAAACTCTTCGCTATATACTGCATTATCCATATTCATCTCTCCCTCATTTTATCAACACTTATACTCTCTCAATATTCCCTTATCCTTCGCAAACTTTGCGCTCTGCGCAAATTTGCAAAAGTTTAAATCTTGATTTAAACTTTTTAGTCACGTTGGAAGATATCTCTTGTGTATACCTTATCCTTCACATCATCCAGACTTTCATCATATCTGTTAGCTATGATAGCATCACACTTGGCCTTGAACTCCTTCAAATTATTCAATACCTCACTGCCAAAGAACGTTATTCCCTCATCCAACGTTGGCTCGTAGATTACTACCTTAGCTCCCTTTGCCTTGATTCTCTTCATAACACCTTGAATAGAGCTCTGTCTAAAGTTATCACTATTACTCTTCATCGTCAGTCGATACACACCGATGACTACATCCTTCTCACGTGCACTTTCCCAGCTACTGCTTGCTTCATAGTAGCCTGCCATCTTCAGTACACTATCAGCGATAAAGTCTTTACGAGTTCTATTCGCCTCTACGATAGCTTCGATCAGATTCTGTGGCACATCCGCATAGTTCGCAAGAAGCTGCTTCGTATCCTTTGGTAGACAGTATCCACCGTAGCCAAAGCTTGGATTATTATACTGGTCTCCGATTCTTGGATCTAAGCAGACACCCTTAATAATCTGCTTTGTATCCAATCCTCTCATCTCTGCATAGGTATCCAGCTCATTAAAGTAGCTTACTCTCAGCGCCAGATAGGTATTCGCAAATAGCTTTACTGCCTCAGCCTCTGTGAAGCCCATATATAAGGTATCAATATTCTTTCGAATCGCACCTTCCTCCAAGAGTCCTGCAAAGGTCTTAGCGGCCTCTACTAATCTCTCATCCTGCATATCCGTTCCCACGATGATACGTGATGGATATAGATTATCATAGAGTGCCTTACCCTCTCGTAAAAACTCCGGGCTAAAGATAATATTCTGACTACCTGTCTTCTCTCGGATAGACTCTGTATATCCTACAGGTATCGTACTCTTAATTACCATGATGGCATCCGGATTACACTTCATCACTAAATCAATCACTGCCTCTACAGCAGAAGTATCGAAGAAGTTCTTCTGGCTATCATAGTTTGTCGGCGCTGCAATAACTACGAAGTCTGCATCCTTATATGCCATCTCCGCATCCAATGTTGCTGTTAAGTCAAGCTTCTTAGTCGCCAGATACTCCTCTATCTCCTTATCCTGTATCGGCGACTGTCTACGGTTAATCATCTCCACCTTCTCTGGAATGATGTCCACCGCATATACCTTATGACTCTGTGCCAGCAACACTGCTAAAGATAAACCCACATAGCCTGTTCCTGCTACCGCTACCTTTATTTTCTGCTTTTTCTTCATCATAACTCCTCAATTCCATCCTTTTACTTAGAACCCTTACCTAAGAGCACTACCTTAAAGGTCTGGAATATAATCTTAATATCTAATAATAATGACCAGTTATCGATATACTTCAGGTCAAGCTTTACTACCTCATCGAAGTCTTCGATATCACTTCTTCCGCTAATCTGCCACATACCTGTCAGTCCCGGTGTCATACTAAGACGACGTCTATAGTAGCTGTTATACGCTTCGAACTCATCCATTGTTGGTGGTCTGGTACCGATTAAGCTCATATCACCCTTCAGGATATTATAAAACTGTGGTAACTCATCCAAGCTAGTCTTTCTAAGGAACTTACCTACCTTCGTGATTCTTGGGTCATTATCCATCTTGAACATCAAGCCCTTTACCTGATTCTGACTCATAAGCTCCTTCTTACGCTCCTCTGCATCGATATACATCGAGCGAAACTTATAGAAGTTAAAGCGTCTTCCATTCTTACCTACTCTAGTCTGGCAGAAGAGGATAGGTCCTGGAGAGTCTATCTTGATTGCCAATGCAATAAACGGGAATGCAATACCTGTGATAATAATACCTACTAAACCTCCACAGATATCAATCAGCCTCTTCACTGCCAGCATACCTGCATTCGCCTGTGGTCTTGCATAGGATACCACTACACAGTCTCCAAAGCTCTCTACCTTACCCTGCTTACCATCTGCTCTATTGATACCGATACAGTAGTGTGTGATGACACCCATCTCCTCGAGATTCTGTACCAGTTCCTCGCACATCTCTCTTCCTTCATCATCCACATCGATGAATACCTCATCCACTGCTAACTGACGAACATTCTCTATCATATTGTCATAGTTTGCTACGACCTCGATTCCCTGATAGGCGATTCCTACATCCTGTGGCTGTGCATCCAGACATACGATTCCTTCGATGCTATGTTGGATAGAGAGATTCTCACGCATTCTCTTAAGAGAGGCATCAAACTGTCCTGCCTTAGTGACTAACACTACCTTTATCTTTACATTTTCACCTGTATAATACTTATGTAATAATGACTTCAATAACAGATGTCCTGCAAACATCACAACAGGAAGTATCATACTCAAATATACCAGTACCAGTCTGGCGAAGTCATCCGAATACTTTGTCATGAAGAGCAACACGCTACCGAATGCGAACAATGCCACATCGAAGAAGACAATATCCTTCACCTCTCCCAGCACACTCTTCTCCATCAGCTGATAGCGCCATCTCATCGCCATCTGATACAGTGTATAGAACAGTACCATACATACACCTACTGTGAAGTACATCATACTATATTCTCCACCCGGTATCCTGCCCTTAAATCGTATATTCAATGCCAACAGATATGCTACGATTAGACATATATAATCTACCACTAGCAGTCCTACTGTAGTTGCCAGTCTTCTCTTCCCTCTCATATTAACTTCCTCCATACTCTATCCTTTGGATATCACTTATTTCTCTTCCTTACCGTAATAGTTACCATAGTAATTACCATAGTACTTGCCATAGTAGCTGTCCTTACGCACATCCACCTTATTCAATACTGCACCTAAGACTCTACATCCTGAACGCTCCATCTGCTCCTTCGTCTTACGTACATGACGATAACTAAGTCTGTCACTTTCCACTACGATGACTCCACCATCACATACCGCAGCAATGATAGCACCGTCGATTACACTGCCAAGAGGTGGTGTATCGATGATGACATAGTCATACTCTTCCTTCAGTGCATTTACCTTATCATAGAAGAGTGCACCACCTACGAGCTCACTTGGATTCGGTGGTACCGGTCCTGCAAAGACACACTGTAGGTTCTCATACTCAGTCTCACAGACACACTCCTCCCATCTCTCCTGACCGGAGAGGAAGTTGGTCAATCCTACCTTCACCTGTCCTACTCTGTACTTACCTACGATGACAGACTTTCTAAGGTCCGCATCGATAAAGCATACTCGATATCCAGCCTCTGCCATAGAGATTGCCAAGTGCAGTGCTACATTAGTCTTCCCTTCATTTGGTGCGGTACTAGTAATCGCTATCGTCTTAATATCTGCTCCACAGAAGCCGATATTTCCTCTCAGTGTCTTATATGCCTCCTGGGTACGAAAGTCCAGAGGCTCCAGATTCTGTAATGTTACCTGTTTCATCTCAATAACCTTCCTTTATATATACTTCTCTTACTTCTTATTCTTCTTAGACTTCTTAATATTGCTATTGTGAGGTACCACTGCCAGTACACTTAAGCCCAGCTTTCTCTCCACATCATCCGGTGTGCGGATCGCATCATTTAATATAAACATCATTACAAAGAGTGCACACATCAAGAAACACCCTGCAGCACCTCCTAAGACTGCATACTTCATAGGGCCTGAGCTAATACTTGATGTTGGAAGATTCGCTGTATCTACAACGTTTACTGCTTCAATGCCCATGACATTAGTGATATGCTCTGCTGCTCTCTCTCTTACCGTATCCGCAATCTTCATAGCATTCACAGGATTCGCATCAGTTACCTTAATCGTCACGATACGAGTATCTTCCGGCAAGCTAACCGAAATCTTCCCTGCTAGCTGCTGATATGTCATTCCCTCTAACTCTAAGTCTTCAATGACCTGCTCGAGCACATGGCGGCTCTTAATCATCACCGCATAGTCCTGTGTCAGCATGGTTCCTACCTGCATATCATACATCAGTGCATTGACGCTGCTAGCCTCTGACTGTGTACGAATAAACATCTGCGTACTGGACTGGTACATCGGTGTCACCATAAAGGCTCCATAGCCAAAGCCAAGCATCGCTGTCAGGATACCCACCAGTACAATCAGTGGTGCCTTCCTCCATAAGTCAATTATGATTCCTTTGATATCGATTTCTATCTCATCCTCATGATTCATCATCTGATTTGTTTCCATATTTCTCTCTCCTTCTTACTTATATAACTACATGTATAGGACTGCTATCCTACCTGTGTCTGCTCACGCTCTATCTTCGTCTCTAAGATTCTCTTAGGATTCTGATAGAATAGCATCTGAGCCACCTCACTACCACAGCGCTTCTCTATGATATCATAGGCTTCTCCAAGCACCGGTACTCTCTTCTTATCATCATGTGTATCCGAAGCCACCGCATAGATAAGCTCGTCTCGAATCCACTTAAGAACACACCTCTTCACAAGCCAGCCTGACTTCCCGGTGATACTTGCCGCATTCACCTGTAGATAGGCTCCCATCTCGGTAAGCTCCTCCACATACGCTGTGTGCTTACGTAACACCTCGTATCGCTCGATATGCGCGATCACCGGCACATATCCAGCCATCAGAATCTTCTGCACACCGTTCTTGATATACGAGTACTCATCCGAGGGCGAGAACTCTACCAACACATAAAAAGAATCTGCTAGAGTACATACCTCATGTGACTCTAACAGATTGTCTATCTCGTAATTGTATAATATCTCATTCCCCGTGTATAAATGAATTGGTATACTCTCACTGTCCAGCCAGTCCTGCATCTCTTGTACTAATGTACGCACTCTCTCACATGTTGCATTACGCCTGCCTCTTCCTGCTTTATAATGTGGTGTCGCAATCATCTCACAGATTCCTTCCTGTGCCGCCATACGCAGCATCCTCTGTGACTGCTCTACATCTGCCGCACCATCATCTACTCCCGGTAAGATGTGACAGTGTAGGTCCACATATTTCCTTATACTCATTATTTAACCTTGCCCTTCCCATAACTGCAAACTTTGTGCTTTGCACAAATTTGCGTGCGAAAATTTATTTTCACACTGTACTCTCAATAACTCTACCTTCATATATTCCTTATATACTCCCGTGCATAGAATATCCCCTTACCGATACTCCGTAGCACCTTACACATTATACCTATCTTTTTCCATTTGTGTAAATTGATGAATTTAACAAAGGCTAAATGTCATTTTTAACCACATTTATCCCATTTTTTTCTGTTACTCTGTATATACTATCTTGTTACCACTCTGTTACTTTTTGGTACATTATTCCTATTTTACCATATATTGAACACACAAAAAGCTGACAATAATTATTGTCAGCTTTGTATAATCATTCATACTATATGAATACCTAATATGTGTTTATAAAGTTCGTCACATAGTTTGCCATATACTGATAGGTCAGCGGTGTATTCTTTAATAGACTATCCGGATGTAGGAAGTACTCTTGAAATGCCTCTGCGAAGTACTCAAGCGAGCTGCTTCTTGCCTGTGCCGCACTGCCTCCCGGCACTACAAACTTCTTACGCTCTGCCTTATAGATAGCCTCGAACTCCTCTGTCTGATTCGGGAAGCCATAGGTAAACTGTAGATAATGGCCCATCTCATGAATCACAGAGTTACGAATCGCATCCTCCTTGGCAGAGAGCCAGATTACCTTGATATAACCATCTGTTACCGCCATAACATTACTATAGACTCCCTTATAGTACATATCAGACAAGCTCTCCTGCGTAATCACAATCCCCCAGCCATCTGCATAGAATCTATTAATCAAATCCTGAGGAAGATAAATCAGAGTCTCTGCCAATACCACATAGTAGTCATCCAGTGGAATCGTATCGTCCATCGGCGTCTGCTGATCCCACTCATCGATAAAGATGGTACTATCCTTATCCTTCATCGGCACCCATGCCATTGTCAACACAAAAGTAATACACAAACCTAATGCCAATACTCGTAATACCCTTTTTACATAACATTCTTTCATAACAACACTACCTTTCCAAAGATCAGTATGTGCTATATACGTCAATCCAAGATGCCATTGCACAACACAAACTTTATAAAATTCCCTTTTGTATATTATATCACTTTTGTCTGTTATTTGTCACTCTTTTAGATATTTTAATAGACTTCTCTCAATGCTCCTATTACGACATATCGGTTTGACTTACGCTCTGATACGCAGGTCTGCAGTACCACCAGCTTATCCTTTGTGGTAAGCTCCACTCCCTCTCTGATATGATACAGCTCTGATTCCTCTCCACTCATCAGCTCATCGATATAGTTCTGATATGCCTTCTCATCCTCGAAGTTATACCATACTGTGATACGCTTATCATCTGTCTCCAGTGCTGCTACAATCTCATATACCAAGGTCTTATCCGGCATATAGATTTCGAAGGAAGTATTCCTGTCGAAGAAGTCCTTATTCTCAAACTGATGTAGTCCGCCAAACATCGTTCCATTCTTCATATTGTGACCATATAGTACGGTTACAGGATCCTCAAAGGTATTGGTATTATACAGCTCTGAATAGATACAACCAGGATAGCCATAGCTATGGTCAGGATTATGCATGAGATAATAGGTATCATCTGTTGGATGCTGCAGTACCGGATAATCAATCACTGTATTATCCATACGAATCCATGCATAGATATCAGGATTCTCCTCTGCCAGCTGTGCAAAGTCCACTGGTGAGACATAGCTTTCTTCTACCTCTGGTACAGTCTCTACAGCAGTCTCCACTACCTGTGTCTCTACTGTACTTGTACTGTCCTGTGTCGCTACTACTTCCGTATCTACTGATACACTCTCTGCCTTCTCCTCCTGAGTAGCCTGCTCTGTAGCTCCATCACTCACAGGCACCTCTTCACCACCAATCTGTATCGTCGTACTGTCTGCCAGCTGCTCATAGTAATCAGTCTGCTGATTCAGACCGTGATAGTAATGCACAATATAGGCTACACACAGAACAAACCCAACAGCTGCTACTCCCATAATTATCTTTAGCATAAGCTTAGATTTTCCATTGTTTCCACTCATCTTCTTAGCTCCTCCCTTATTACTCTACCGGCTCATAGAATACTTCTACGATAATATCATATAAGCCTGCTTCATCCACATAGAACTCCTCATATTCACCATTTACTATCGTCTCTCCCGGTATACTGTGTATATTACTCATATCAAAGCTATAGGTGACTGCCTGACTGGCAAGATACATCATCTCGTCCACAGTAACATCTGTTACTGAGTAGTCAGCGATAATCTCATATAATTCCAGTGGGATAGATAAATCCTGCATGACCATCTGCTTTGTCTTCTGAATAAATGCTGCAAGATACTGCTTCTGCCGCTCCAACCGCCCATTAGCGGTATAATCTATTAAATGATCACGATATTTTGTATATCGAAATGCATCTCTCCCAAAAAGTGTTACTCTTTCTCCTTTTTTTATGTTCGTTTCTTCTATAACCACATCCTCTAACGCCACCAGCTCTACGCCACCGACAGCATCATTCAGCATAGTAATCGCTCCCATATTCATCGCATAATATCCATGAATCGGTATCATATACATCAGATTATCCACTGCTGCC